>JBAPXT010000207.1:0-1533 GCA_049284355.1 Sedimentisphaerales bacterium | reverse complement strand
GACATCACCATGGGTTTGTTCTACCGGTTTCTTCTCGAGCCCATGCTTCGCATTCCTTTTTAGATAGGGAACCTGGATTTTTCCGGGTTCCCGTTTAATGTCGTCACAATGAGTTTACCAGAGGTTCTCTATGATCCTTGGAATCAGACCCACAGATATTGATTGCCTATGTCCTCGCCGATGGCCTGGCACAGGCATGCACAGCGTACGGATACGTGGATCGGAGCTGGAGGGAAAATCCTATGTCGGTTAAATCCCTGACGATAACGGTGCTGGTCTTCATCCTCGTAACCGCACTCATATCCGGGTGTACCCAGCAAGCGGCAGCACCACAGCAGACAACGCCTGGAACTCAGAGCACAATAAAGGTCGGGGTCATCGCGTCATTGACTGGCCCGGCAAGCAATGTCGGAAACAGCATGTGGCAGTCGGCACAGGTCGCTGCCGATGCGATCAATGCCAATGGCGGCGTGACCATGAAAGACGGGTCAAAGTCCCAGATCAAACTGGTCGTAGGTGACGACGAGTCCACCCAGGCTGGCGGCCAGAAAGCGGCGACCAAGCTGATAACCGATGACAAGGTTGACCTCCTTATCGGCGGCTACTCAAGCGCAGTCACCTCCGCGTACGAGCAGACCATTGCGGAATACAAGGTGCCATATGTTGTAACGGGAGCATCGAGTCCGGTCATCACCCACCGTACAGACCTCGATTCCAGCTACATCTTTCACCATGCGCCGACCACCGACACCTACGGCCAGTATACTACGAACTTCCTCGACCAGACGGTACGGTCAGCCATCGACAAGAAATTCAACTTTGGCGCCGATCGTCCTCTCCGGCTCGCGTTGCTGTACCAGGACACCGCGTTCGGCAAAGGTGTGCAGACCGCCGTGAACAACACCATAACAAAGAACAAGCTCAATATCCAGCTCGTCTCCCAGCAGAGCTTCAAGATGGGCGAGAGTGACTTCCGGACCCCGCTGACCGCCATCAAGGCCTCGAGCCCCGATGCGGTCTACCTCGCAGCCTTCCCGAACGAAGGCGCCCCGATCATCACGCAGGCACGCAAGGACATCGGCCTGAACACGATCTTCCTCAACGTCGAGAATAATGACAATGCCCAATTCTACAAGGACCTCGGACAGTACGGGGAAGGAGCAGTTATTGAGAGCCGATACTCACCTTATACTGCACCAACCGGTGCACTCGCCGATGCCCAGACAACATTTAAGCAAACCTACTTCACCAGATATGGAACATACCCGGACATGATGGGCGCTGCAACGTATGACGGAGTATTTATCGCAGCAAAGGCGATCGGGAATGCGGGGACGACCGACAAGACTGCCGTCCGTCAGGCGCTCGTCGACCTGAAGATGCCTCAAGTCGTCGAGGCTATGAAAGGCCAGACGATATCGTTCTCGCCCGACTTCCGGGAATCGACTTTCGATCTCTGGATGGAGCAGCTCTCGTACAACGCGACCATCGGTGAGACCCGGCCGTCTATCAACTGGCCGGACAACCTCAAGA
>JBAPXT010000206.1:0-1962 GCA_049284355.1 Sedimentisphaerales bacterium | reverse complement strand
GGCAAACTGGCGGGAATTTTAACATATTTTTGAAGAAAAATCAAGGAAAATTTAACCGCTGATAAAAAGGTGATGAGGTTTGCCTTAGACCGCTTAAAAAACGAATAAGCTGATAACCTCTACTTGTTGTTGTGGGCGCATTCTTTGTCCCTTTTGTCATCCGGCCGATTTGATGTCAATCGACGAGCTTCGTCATATCGTCCAAGTTTGTTGAGGCAATGAGCTAAATGTTCCTTGAACGCCGGCTCAAACGGATTAAGCCAAACAGCTCGTCGAAACTGTGTCTCGGCGATTTCATAGGCCTCTCGCGAAAGCAGGTGCATGCCCAAAGCATCACGGTCATAACCAAGATAGCGATTTGGTCGAAGGATCTCTTCTCGCCGTTCGTTCTCATCTTGCTGATTCTTTTTTCTGTGAACCACAATATTATTTCTTCTCTACGTGTAGCGTCAGTAATATCTTATCTTCGGTACATACTTTTTTAAAAGCACAACGGCAAGATTATTGCCAACAACAAACCCAAAACAAGAAAGACAACAAGAGTAAAAATGGCTGCCTCAAGGGCTGTTTTCAACAATTTTCGTTTGTCAGTATAGTGATGCGCATATTCTTCGTAAAAAGTTAAAAAGGACATAACCGCCGCCAAGAAACTTAAAATGGCTGCTATACAGAATATGGCAATTGTTAGCCCATTTTTCATATTAATCAGGTCAATGGATTACTGAACACAGCGGCCTTGCCTAATTCGGCTTCGATTTCCAATAACCTGTTGTATTTTGCGATTCGCTCACTGCGGCAGGCCGAGCCGGTCTTGATTTGACCGCCGCCCATTGCTACGGCAAAATCAGCAAGGAAAGAATCCTCCGTCTCACCCGAACGATGCGAAATTACATAACCCCATCCCGCTTTTCGACAAAGTGCAATGGCTTCGAACGTCTCCGTAACGGTGCCTATCTGATTTAGTTTTATCAATACGGCGTTAGTACTATTTTCCTTGATACCGCGGCCGATGAACGTGGTATTGGTAACATAAATATCGTCGCCGACGATTTGTATCTTATCGCCAAGCTCGGCTGTATGTGATTTAAAACCCTCCCAGTCATTTTCAGCGAGTCCATCTTCAATAGAAACAATTGGATACTTTTCAATCCATTCTTTGTAAAGCTGCGTCATTTGGGGACTGGTTTTTTTGCCCTGTCCTGATTTTGACAGATTATATTTTCCGTTTTCGTAAAACGAGCTGGCAGCGGGGTCTAATGCAATAGCTATATCTTTTCCCGGTTTATACCCGGCTGCTTCGATGGCAGAAACAATCACATCGCACGCCTCATCATTGCTTTTAAGATTAGGGGCAAAACCGCCCTCATCCCCAACGCTTGTTGAATAGCCCTTTTTCTTTAGAATTGATTTGAGCGAATGAAATGTTTCCACGCCATAGCGCAGGGCCTCTGCAAAAGTCGGCGCACCGATGGGCATAACCATAAATTCCTGGAAATCGACGCTGTTATCCGCATGTTTTCCGCCATTGAGAATGTTCATCATCGGAACCGGAAGTTTAACCGCTTTGGGGCCGCCTAAATAAGCATATAAAGACAGTCTCTTATCCATTGCAGCCACTCTTGCAACGGCCATTGATACGCCGAGAATCGCATTGGCTCCCAGTTTGTCCTTGTTTTCAGTCCCGTCCAGAGCAATCATCAATCTGTCGATTTTTTCCTGTTCTGAAGGATTTAATCCTGCAATTTTGGGAGCTATAATATTATTGACATTTTCAACCGCCTTAAGCACACCTTTGCCGTTGTATCGTTTTTTATCCCCATCTCTCAATTCCACAGCCTCATTTTCTCCCGTAGAGGCGCCCGATGGAACTGACGCTTTGGCCGTAATGCCATTGTTAAGCGTGCAAAATACTCGAACCGTGGGATTCCCTCGCGAATCAAGAATTTCCATTGCTTTTACTGA
>JBAPXT010000205.1:0-7677 GCA_049284355.1 Sedimentisphaerales bacterium | reverse complement strand
GTCTGGAACCCTGCAAAATAACCCCCTATCTATTGGCAAAAACCAGAGAAACAATAAAAGCACTGTAAAAAACAAATAAGCAAGATTCAGTACACCTTAAATCAGATGTAACATCTTTAGGAGGCTGGAATTAAATCTCTTAGCTAAACAGCTAATATCGGCCTTTTCGCCCGCTGACGAGAAGGGACTATACCTTACCCCGGATTATTCACCTCATTTAAGTTTGGTTCATTCAAGTTCAAGGTACTGGAGTTTGGTTCAATCAAGTTTGCTTCACTTTCAGTTCTACCGCTCTCAGCTTGATTCGGAACCCGCTGAACGTCCTTTAACCTTCGGCCCAAACGGCCCAGTCTCCTTGCTTCTCTGGCAGTTATTCGCATATTTTCAAGGTTTGAAGGAGGCCTTTTGTTCGCCGTCGTGACTTTCTCTGGCTCGGAGCCCAAATTAGTATCGCCAGGTTCAACATCTGCCTGAACAGCTTCCCGTTCGGCCTGTCTGGCATTTAGTTGGGCTAAGAGCTTTTCCCTCAAAGCTTTCGCTTCTTCCCCTATTGATGTTTCTTCTTCGGAGCTCTCCTTAACTTCAGTACCTATCCCTGAAGGATTACTGCTGCTAATGCGAGCACCAGACGATGAGCTCGCTTTAAGAAGACTTCTTTTTTCCTGCTTTTCAGCCACAAGTTCGAATGTACTTTGGCCGTCTCGAACAACCACAAGACCGTCTTTTACCTGCTCAATAGTTAAATGGTCCACCTTGCCTGATTGTCTTACCCAGTGCAGGCCCTTGCCAGGCTCGTCAATCAAGGCCAGCGACAGCCCCGGATGTAAGGCATAAAAACTGGTCCCAATAAGCTTAAACTTGGGTGTCGTCGCCTTTGGCTGTGGCGGTGACTGAGTCCTTGAACGTTCTGAAACAACCGGCTTAGGTGGTGGCGGCGGGTTCAGGTACAGCGCAAAAGCCTCTGCCTGCTTTACAAGTGGCGAGATTTCCTGCCCCCTGTTCCCGGCTTTATCGCCCTTGGACTCCTTGAACTTCTCTATCACGCCAACGGAATTCAAAAACTGCTCTCTCTGTTCATCACCGCGGACGCCAAAAACCGCAGGAAAAACAAAAAAAACCGCCAGAACCACTGCCATAATACTTGTTATCCGCAATGTCTTTATCATATCGGTCTTCCAGTCTTCTCACTCTTTGACATTGCTGATAGCATTTGGTTCCCTCCAATGAACTATTTTTTTCAAAATGCCTATGGTATGGCCTATCCATAAAAATGCTCGTTTCCTGCGTAATCGGCACTTCGCTCGGGTGTGGCAATCGCCGAAATCTAATCATATAGATTTCCTCAATGAAAACTATTTAGTCTCCGCAAATACTGCGTCCAGTATCTCATCGAGCTGAGGGGTTTCGCTTTCCCATGATTTGACCACCAAACCATCTTGTAGCACCACAACCAAAGGGGTTTGAATATACCACTTCTTGCTCGAATCGAGCCTGCCTCGCAGGCATGGCGTATCAACCGGAACA
Organism: Sedimentisphaerales bacterium; assembly: GCA_049284355.1. Classification (GTDB taxonomy): domain Bacteria; phylum Planctomycetota; class Phycisphaerae; order Sedimentisphaerales; family Anaerobacaceae; genus CAIYOL01. Next base: position 6,153 of record JBAPXT010000205.1, on the reverse strand, counting down.
ATACTATCTTTTTCCGAAGCGTATGGAGGAATCTCAACAAACGCGAACCGTATCGAGTCCTCGTTGCCGGCCATATCACGGCACATCCGGTCGTATAGTGGAACAGCCTTATGACAGGCATCACATTCGGTACTATAAAACACTACGATGGCAATATTCGACCGTAGGGAATCAGCAATATCGATGTACTTGAGCATCGACCATTCCTCGCGAACCTGCTTTTCCCCTATAGGCCCTTTTCCAATCCATTCTTTGGGTCTTACCACCTCGTACCTGTCTGTCTTATCGAGTGGCTTATTGAATATCAGAACCGGCATGATAACGCCAATAACGATAACTGTCGGTATAGCAACGCCAAAGAAGTACCCCTTAGGGGGCCACGGCGGCGGCAGGAGCTTCAGGCCCTTCGGCCGGAAAATCACCAGGCCAAGAAAAAGCGGTATATCAATCACCGAAAGGGTTATCCACGGATTGACCTTAACCCTCCCAAAACAGCCGCAGGATTCTGCCCCGACGAGTCCTTTTTGCAGCGACACCGCTATAAACAAGCCGAAAGCCAATACCGCGACCAGCCAAGCCAGCTTCCTGAACAGTCCGCTGACAAGCCATATTCCCAGCCCCAGTTCCAATGGTATCTGGATTAAAAAGAACTCCCAGGACTCCCAGAAACCTTTGCTAATAATCGGTTCGGTCAGCAGTTGATGGATTTTCAGCACGGCTGCGACGATAAGAACCAATCCCGTCACAACCATAACGATTTGGTTAGCTATTTTCATAAATGAATATTTTACAAAAAGTTCTCACAACTCGCAAGCCGCTTAAGTTGATCGCCGGAACAGCCGCAGGGCTTCAATCCACCGAATTCATTGCCGGTTAGAAAAACCGTAAGAGCATCAGATAGGTTCCCATTTTGCAGCTTATTACAAAAGGAGGTATGCTCTCGGGGACCAACTTTGCTGACATAGCCAACGCAGACACAGCCCACACAAACGCAAGCTACTAATCGCATCGCATGCCAGATCGGCTTTTATTACCTATCAATTAGGCGTATGCCTATGCTCAATTGTTACGGGGTGATTTCTACCCTTCTTTTAAATAGAATACTCGGCAGGTAATCTCCAGTTTCTCGCCGCCTTTTATATTTACAGAAAACACATCTGTGAAAAACCTTTTTTGACCTTTGTCGGCAGCCGGAGGCGTTATCTCCAGCTCAAACTTATAACGATTATCAATCTTTTCCTGGCTCAAAACCTTTATAGCGCCTTTTTGCGTCGATGTCGACTCAACCTCAAAATCCTCATCATAGTTGCTGAGTACCCAGACTTCTTTTGTTACCGCCTTTCCTGGTTCAGCTTTGTAAACAATAAGGGACGGTGGAGTAATATTAAATCTTGGCAGTGCATTAAAGGGGATAGCAATCACACCACTTTCTGGATGGGTCAGGGTAATTTCAATATACCCATTCAATTCTTTTCGCAGCTCTTCTATATTGACTTTCGGTTGAAGAACAAATTCCGTTGCTTGCACTGAAGAATTATAATCAGCAGTTATGACATTTTCTGCCGATTTGAGCCGCCCAATTGCCTTGAACTCCTTTATCGAAAACGGCTTGCCATCAAGGCCCTTAATCGTAATCGCAGGACAACCGGCGTTTTCCTTGTTAAGCGAAAGGTTAAGTTCCTTCGGCTGATAATCAATTTTCAACACAATATTGGCATTTATGGTCAGTTCAATCTTGGGTTTGGCCCTATCGTTGCTGGATACAAACAGGGTTTTCTTTACCTGGCCGGGCTGCCCGCTCGCATTGTACTGTACTTTCAAGATCCCGCCCTCGCCCGGCCCATACTCCATTTTAGCCAGTTCATACGGCGTACAGCCGCAGGTCTTGGTAACCTCTGTTATTCTCAACAAGCTGTCCCCTGTGTTTGTAAATTTAAACTCACAAACCTCTTTTGACCCGGGCCCGATGTTACCGAAATCGTTAACCACTTTTTCAAACGTAATTTCCGGCCCACGTTTAACAGACTCAGGGGCAGTTTCAACCTTTGCCGAACCAGATACTGACTCGGCTGCCGTTGCCTCAGGTTTAGACTCCTCCGCTGCCACAGCCTGCGCTTCACAGCCAATTTGCAAAAGGCAAACATAAGCGACAGTGAGGATAGTTAAAATCAAACAATTGCGCTTCATGTTTTCGTCTCCAATCAAATTACGATGCAATTTATGGTTCGTTCACAAAAACGGTTATCTTAACAGAAAAAACATCATTACGCAAGAAATTTCTGACCTTGAGATTTTAACTGACCAAATATGGCTTTACAGCCGATATCTTAAACAACCCCGTCTTGCTTTACGTATTATAAAATGCAGGCTTACTTATTACTATAAGATGAAGCAATAAAATTCGTGAAAAATACTTTGGACTATTTTAATTCGAGGCAAATTTTGATATTATTATGGAATCGGAAGGCTTGGTTGCGTAGCCAAGCGTTTAATATGGGAAATCATAGTTAAATGGTGTGCACCTCGAAACCAATCAGATTCTAAATGAGGAAATGATGGAATACACAAGGTGTAATTTGTGCGGCAAAGATAACACGGAATTGGTTTTTGAAGTTGAAGAACAAATTACCGGTGACCATAAGAGACTTCGTATTGTCAAATGCAAGAGCTGTGAGTTAGTATATGTAAATCCTAGGCCCTCAAAAGGCGAGATTATCATGTATTACCCGCCAGAAACCTACTGTGAACATCAACCAGTTGGGAAGAAGAAGCTTAGCCGACACGTGATAATGTTGATTTTGGGGAGTCTTCCAGGATATTCAAGAAAAACAAAGGTATTAAATAACATCATAGGTAAATGCTTAGGAACAGTGCTATTATCGCAAATAAATATTGTAGTCCCCTTCAAAGAAAACGGACGAATCTTGGATGTGGGCTGCGGCAATGGCGAGATGACCAGCTGGATGAAAGAATATGGATGGGATATTCACGGTGTTGATATAGCGAAAAATGCTTGCGAAATAGCCCGGAAGGAGGGGCTAAAGACTTTTTGTGGTCATCTTCATGAAGCCCAATACCCGACAGAATACTTTGATGCCATTACTATAAACCATGTACTTGAACATACTCATAACCCTTTGTCCCTATTGCGAGAGTGCAATAGGATACTTAAGGGGGATGGCATTCTTATCGTTGCCGTGCCAAACTTTGGATGCTCTGACAGTCGATTGTTTGGCAAGAGTTGGTATTGTATAGATACCCCACGTCATTTGTATCATTTTACGTCGGAAACTTTGGATGCAATGTTCAATGTAGCAGGTTTCCAGGTTAACAAAAGGAAGACCAAGCTGCGAGTGCCCTTTTATCACCCATCAAGCATTAAAAGTTATAGAATCGCTAATCCGGGATTATTACCCCTGTGCAACGTATTATTTAAGGCATCTGCGGGTCGACTCATTCGGTATATCTTCAGTAAGAACAGATATTCCGAGTTTTCAATGACCCTAATTGCCTATGCATCAAAATATGAGCATCGCGGTTAAAATTCAATACGATTGTGCCAAAAGTTATTGGAGCAGTGTATGAAGAAGACAGATGAGCAAAGCATTTCGAAAGAGGGATTGAGTTTCTGGTTTTGTGCGGGATTGCTTGGTGTTTTACTTGTTTCAATAATGGGTCGCGATATAACGCGGCCTTTCTATGGTCTGCATAGCTGGGCCGAAGCTCACGGGCCCTGGCTGGCCAGGGTGCATCTGACATACGGATTCGGATATACAAAGGGATTTATGACCCATGCGGTGGGCAATCCTCCGAGCAAAAATCCATCAAGGTATCTTGACCATCCCCACCTTGGCTGCCTGCTCGATACCGCCGCTATGGCTATTCTGGGTATTCATAACTGGTCTCTTCGGGTTGTCAATACCACAGCAACAGTAGTTGCATTACTGCTTTTTCTGAAGATTCTGAAGGGATTGCTGGATGAGAAGACGGCGCTGCTTGCCGGTCTTTTTCTCTGTCTGTTCCCCCTTATCGGCTACTTCGGCATCGGCTTCTGGCTATATCCATCCTGCCTGTGGGCTATATGGAACTATCTTGTAATAATCTATGGCCTGAAAAATGGTCCTGAACCTGCGAAGCGGCACAAGATAGCGCTGGCATTTTGTTTATTTATGATGCTGCAGCTAAGCTGGGAAGGGTTTTTCTTTGCTCTGGGAATTGGTGTGCATTATGTGTGCAGGTGTATTTATCGCAGGACATTGCCGGATAAGTCTTTACTGGCAATATTGGTAATTGCACCGCTCAGCAGTCTGGCGTTGGATTTTCTCATTATGGCGGCAGGGTACGGATGGAACTGGCAAAAGATAATCGACCTGTACAAATGGCGGGCCGGCTCCGGAGAGATGGAAAAGCATATCTGGTCAGCCTGGTTCGGCCAGTTCTGGGAACATGCGAATACAAACTTCACTCTGCCGCTTATGATTACTGCGATTGTTTACTTGACGTTCGGCCAGTTAGTTGTTTTTACATCAAAGACTTCGGAGAAAGCTCCATCAAATCTGTCACGGCGTTTTCCGCATTTTTGGCTTTTTATTATGCCTCCTGTCTTTCAGCTTTTTTTGCTGAAAGGCTGCTTGTGGAGGCATCAGACGTGGGAAAGACCTTTTTGTTTTTTCATCGCGATAGCAACCGCTCAGGCCGTGATGCTGCTGGGGGACATTCTTAAAAACAAAAGTAAGCGTCTTGCAAATGCAGTTATGGCATCACTTGTAGGTTTGTTTCTTGTATTTGGCGTAATCGGAACCAATTACTATTATGGCATACGATGGCAGTCACCCGCAAAGATAGAATTGCTTGAGACGCTCAAACGAAACATACCACCGGATAAAGCTCTTTTGAGCTTTGAAGATTTTGTAGTTAATCAACATCCTGCAAAAGGGGCATTTTACCGGCCTGAGGTTGCATGGCATCTGGACAGGGATGTTGTGCGGGCGACTACCCTGGCGGAGGTCCTGGAATATGCTAAGAGCAGGAAGTACCCTTACTACCTGGTTCCACTCATGGAGGAAACCAGGGCTCTTATAAACGAGCTAAGCAAACAGTTTAAATATCAGTATATTTCCGGCGACCAGGGCGAGATGAAAGACGGCAAATTCTACAAGGCAGGTATGATGCCTTATATGATATTTGATTTGACCGGCAAAGTTGCCGGCTCTGATTAGTTGTTGTTTCCTTCCTGCTGTAAGAATGAATTTTAACGCCGGCTTTTAGAATCTGCCGACCTTATGTTGTAGTAAATTTATTGCTTTGTTTATCTCTCCGTCAAGGAATTTTTGTTTGTTTCCTTGAAATCCGCCGGCGACTTGTGCCAGAGTAACACCGCACAGACACCACCCACAATAGACGTATAGCCAAATGATACTGCGCGGTCGAGCATAGCTGCGAGGACACCGATTTCCAGAGGAACACCGAGCGCAGTTGCACCAAAGCTCAACACAAGTTCTCGGATTCCAAGCCCACCCGGGGTTACGCCTATAAGCAATACCACATAACCCAATGCCCCGAGTATCAGACAGCCGCCGGGATGAATATATGTGTTGAGGCTGCGATAAATCAACCAGGTAATTAATGCGGCCAGAAAAACATTAAATATCAATAGAACTGCCGTGATTGAAATGCTTTTTCTTGCTCCTGATATTTCGCTGCGACCAAGAACAAACTCTCGCAGCACTTTCGTAAGTCGCCATTTACCCGCGGGCGTGGGCAGCGGTGCAAATAATAAAAGGAGCGTCCCAGTCGTTGTCGTCGCCAATATCACAGCCATAATTTTGTTTTCATAGTCATTAAGACTATAGAAAACTACCAACGCAACAAGTCCCATAAACGTTGCAATAGCTATTGTCAGTAGGCTCATATACAAGAAAAAAACGGCAAATCGCGTATAACCCAGTCCATAATGGCGCTTGAGATAGTTTGCACGAAAGATGGTGCCGAATTTGACGGGCACATAATTAAGCAGCACAGTGGCATTATACAACCATACCATATCCCAGAAAGCGGTTCGGCTTCTCAACGCTGTAACCAGCACTTTCACAACCGCTCCGTTGATAAGGGTTGATACAAAATATAAGCCGAACAGAACACCCAAACGACATG
>JBAPXT010000204.1:0-22376 GCA_049284355.1 Sedimentisphaerales bacterium | reverse complement strand
GAAGATAAGCGGTGAGTACGACAATGCAGTAGATTATATTGACAAATGCCTGCGAATAATAGGACCTAACAGCCCAAATAGACTTGATTACGTAGGAAAAAAAGCAGGGGTTTTCACTTTGGCTTATGCCAAAACTTCCGATAATAATTATCTTAAAAAGGCTATCACTGCGTACGAAAGTTTGTTAGCTGAAGTGCCGAATAATCCAGATATCTTAAACAATTTGGCATATATGTTGGCCGAAGAAAATGTAAAGCTGGCCGAAGCTCTCGAATATTCGAAACGGGCTTGCGAAGCAAGACCGAATAATCCCGGCTTTTTGGATACTTATTCTTACGTATTGTATAAAAGTGGCAAATTGTCGGAGGCGGATGAACGTTTGCAGTCTGCTTTACAACAGTATGAGCAGAGCAAAAATTCCGCGTCGGCGGAGGTGTATGAGCATTTAGGTATGATAAAAGAAGGACTTGGCTCTGCAAATGAGGCCCTTGCTGCTTATAAACAGGCATTGGAAGTAGGAGCTGATGGATTGTCGGAGGTAGCTAAGGGGCGAATAGAGTCGGCTATTAAACGTCTTAGCTCGCAGGGCGAGAATAATAAATAGCGCATAGCAAATAGGAAAAACTAAATGCTATACGCTAAATGGCAAATTAGAAATTAACATGGTAGAACAAAGACAAACCGTTGTGAATAGGACTGTGGGTGGAGCTGGTACTAGGCCGGTGCTGGCTACCATAGCGTTGACGCCGAAAGATATTTATGGAATATTACGTCGGCATGTGTTGCTGATAGTTTCTTTGGCTATATTGGGTTTTATAGTCGGCGGCGTGAGTTGGTATCTCTCATTGATATATCTTCCGGGATATACAGCCCAAACCTTTATTAGAGTGCTGCCGCCCATAGAAAAAGACCCTATGACCATTGCGGGAGGTCAGGTTGCCAAGGATATTCAATACGGTTATCGTATGTCAATGGCTGCCCTTATAACCCAGCAGAGTACTCTGCAAAGCTTGATTAACAGAGACAAAGTTCAAGGGACCAGATGGTTTAAGAGCTTTGGTGAGGTTAGAGAGAAAAGCATTGTAAAAGCTTTTGATGATTTGACAAAGAAATTCTTTGCTTCTCCCCAAAGAGATGGTGATTATATTGTGGTATCGATGACTTGTGGGGATGCAGCAGAGTCGGCTCTGATAGTGAACGAAATGGTGGATTTGTTTATCTCTTCCCAGCGAAGTACAAAAAAAGGTGACATCACTGAGAAAATGGCAAGGCTTCAAGACCAGCGAGATAATATTCAAAGAGATTTGGATTCCGCCGAAAGAGCATTGGTTGAAGTTCGTGATAGATGGGGTTTAACCGACCTTGAAGAAGCCCAAGGACAGCGATTCCAGCATACAATTACCTTATCATTAAACGATTTGGAACTTCAGGAAAACAAGTTAATTATGGACATAAAGGGACTTCAAGCTGATGTAGGAAGTCTTGAACATTTGGCATCAGGGCCTATTAATGAGCAGGTCGAAAATATGATAGAAAATGACCCCACTGTGACTTTGCTTACCCAGCAGCTTGCCTTTCAGGAAGCGGTACTTGCAAGCAAACGCACAAAGTTTGGTGAAGATCACCGAGAGGTGCGTCAAGCACAGGAGCTGATAGACGAAATCAAAGAAAAGAGACGAGTCAGAAGAGCGGAAATAGCAGAACAGACACGACAAGCAAATCTTAAAAATTCTCAAGACCTTTTGACTGGGTTGCAGCAAAAGTTTGCAGACATGGAAAAGTTGCGACAGGAAATGGCTGCAAAACAAAAAGAGCTTGATTTGGCCCGTATACAATACCAGCAGCGAGCAAGTATAAGGGATGAACGAAAACTGGTGCTCGATTCGGTTAAAGAGCAACTTGAGAAATTGAAGATAATGCTCGATGACCCGGAAACGCCAAAGGTGCAGTTTGTCGGACCTGCGCCGGTGCCCTTGGAAGTAAGTTCTCCGAGATGGGAATTTTATTTTCCTGGTGGAACGGTATTGGGCCTTTTGTTTGGCGTAGGCATTGCTTTCCTTATCGAGATGCTCAATGACCTCGTGCGGACACCGAGGGACGTAAGTAGGTATCTGCACATTCCACTTTTGGGTGTCGTTCCCGATGCAGACGAAGATGAGCAGGTTCGGGATATTGACCTTTGTCATGTTGTTCGTCAGGCACCTTATTCCATTATAAGTGAATCCTACAGGCGGCTTCGGACCAATTTAAAGCTGTCCGGCTCTGCAGAATCTTCGAAGGTTTTGCTTGTTACCAGTGGTTCGGCAGGGGACGGCAAAACTTCTGTGGCGGTTAATCTTGCGACGACTTTTGTTGCTGAAAATAAAAAAGTCCTTCTTGTAGATGCTAATTTTTGGCAGCCGGCTTTATACACCATATTTCCGAAGGAAGCAATTGAAGCAAAGCAGACTGAATTTGGATTGAGCACTCTGCTTGTGGGCCGCTGCGGTTACCAGGAAGTTATAAGGCCCAGTGGTATCGAGGGTCTGTCTGTAATCGATTCAGGGCCGTTACCCTCTAATCCGGCAGAGTTGCTCGGCGGAGCGCAAATGAAACAACTGCTTGAACAGCAGCGAGAGAACTACGATTATATTATAGTTGATGGCCCACCCGTATTGCTGGTAAGTGTTACCAGGATACTGGCCAAACTCGCTGACGGTACTGTTTTGGTGTTCAATGCCGCCGCCACAAGAAGAGGTGCTGCTCATAGGACTATTCTCGAGCTCGGAGGAGTAGATGCTGCGGTAATTGGCTGTGTGCTCTTTGGCGTAAAGATTATGAAAGGCGGCTATTTCCAGGAGCAATTCAAGTCTTATCAGGAATACCAGAAGTTACAACTTGCTCGCTCAATTTAGTATTTAGTGAACTGTGAATCGAATCTCGAATCACCAGACACAAAGGGGACTCCAAAGGGTTTGCGAAAGGGTTTTTTGATGGAGAAGTTTTTAGTGACCGGCGGAGCCGGTTTTATTGGTTCAAACATCTGCAAAAAGCTCGTCTCGCAGGGCTGTTTCGTAAGGGTTGTTGATAATCTCCTCACAGGCAAAAAAAGCAATCTTGCCGCTGTCTTGGACAGAATTGAGTTTATAGAAGCTGATATGGGTGATAAAGAAATCGCCCGTACCTCTATGAAGGATATTGACTGTTGTTTGCACCAGGGTGCTTTACCCTCGGTGCCGCGCAGTGTTGATGACCCCGCCGCCACGCACAGACATTGCCTCGATGCGACTTTCGCGCTTCTTTTAGCTGCTCGGGATGCCGGCGTAAAGCGTTTTGTCTATGCGGCAAGTTCTTCAGCTTACGGTGATACACCGACTTTACCGAAAGTTGAGACGATGCAGCCTCGGCCTCTTTCGCCTTATGCAGCGGCTAAGCTTGCCGGTGAATATTATGCTCAAGTTTTTTACAAGGTTTTCGGTCTTGAAACCATTTCACTGCGGTATTTTAACGTTTTCGGCCCGCATCAGGACCCGACGAGCCAATATGCAGCTGCAATACCTGCTTTTGTAACGGCTATATTAAAAGACAAGCCGCCAACCATCTATGGTGATGGCGAGCAAAGCCGGGATTTCACCTATGTTGATAATGTCGTCGAAGCCAATTTACTTGCTGCCCGCGCAAAGAAAACTTCCGGCGAAGTGATAAACATCGCCTGCGGCCAGGCCGTAACTGTCAATGAAGTTATTGATATAATCAATGAGCTGCTCGGCAAAAATGTCAAGCCAATTTACGCCGACCCCCGTCCCGGCGATGTAAAGCATTCGCTTGCTGACATCTCCCTTGCTAAAAAAACAATCGGATACAAACCCGCTGTGTTATTCAAACAAGGCCTCGAACGCTCGATAGACTGGTATCGCAAAAATTTACTGTAAATAGTTGTTAAAGCTGCCCTTTCAATTTCTGAGCGTTCCGGATTAGTTCTTCTCTGTCTGGTTGTGTTTGCGGAGCAAGGGTAAATGTCCATTCATAGGAATCTGTGATTCTCTTCGGATTCACACAGTTGGCGAAGAAATCAAACGGAAAGTAATCATACCACGGCGCCTTCAGCTTGCGATGGGTCTTTAAGGTCTCGAACCCTTCTTTGCTAATTCTGACGTTGTAATCGCCATACCACTCAAACGAAGTCGTAACAGGCGAAGTACCTATTTCCTCATCATTTAATACCACTATCGCCCCCTGTGGTTCTGTATTGATTGTCAGTTGCCGTTCAACACAGCCGCCGAGTAATAGACTCGCAATTAAGCAGGTGGTTATGACTGCGTATAAACTCCATTTTTTCATAAAACAAGCTCTCCTTAAATTATCGATTGCCACATTATACGGGGAAACCTGAAAGTTAAAAAGCCCAAAAATAAATGGTTCGACTTCGCTCACCACAGGTGGGTTCGACAGGCTCACCATAAATTGGCTTTGTTCCGCCTTCGCCAAGGCTTCGGCGAGACAAGTTGGGTTTGTTTTGACCAAGTGTCCGATTTCAATTTTTCGTTGTAATTCATTGTCGAAACTGCGGTTATAAACATTTGACTTTTTTGAAAATCGGCTTTGTTTCGCATAATTTTGTTTGTTCATAGTTGCTTGTTCGTAGTTGATAGAAAATCTCCTATGGGGTTTCCGCCTTCGCTAAGGCTATGGCGGACAAGTCCGCCTGCCTTAAAAACGGCGAAACTCCACTACAAGATTATTTACTACTGGTCATTTTTGACCCGGGCCTGCTGGACCTGAAACCTTGCCCTGCTGGGCAGACGTTCTCTCATAAATTGGATGAACCTTCGCGATTGAGTCGAAAATTCTTAGGTTTTCGGAGGTGAGGTTTTGGCTAAGTTGTTACAGCTAAAGAGATAGGAAAAATTTTGAAATTAGCCGTTTTTGGTGCGTGGGTAGATGCGCTTTTGATTGAAATCTTATTCTGCTTGTCGCGGAGGCAAGTTAGTCGCAGGCCGTTAGAAGTTAGAGAATAAATGCTTATTATTTTTTACGTTTTCTTAAAATCATCGCACCGAGGCCGAGGAGCAAGAGCGTGGCAGGTTCGGGGGTGCTAATCTCTCATATAAACGCCAGCACGATGAAACAAATTGCTGTTGTAAGACAAGTCAGCGAAAGCGTGTATCTGTAAAAAGGTTTCTCTTGCTCTGTAGAGGATTCCTCTGCTATTCTGAGCGTGCGATACGATGGGGCGAGGCACAGGAAAAAAATAGCCACCCAATACAGCCAACGGAATAGATACCAGAACTCAAAATGACTGAAAAAAAACTTTGTGAATTGGATAAGGATGCCCGCAAACAAAAGAGAAACTGCGGACTGCCCGACCCAAGCGAGAAACATACCGAATCTTATGGCCAAGCGAGCCTGACGTACTCCTCTTAATGCCGTGAAGCCGTCGATAGAAGGTTTGATGAGTCTCTGGCCCAACTGAACCATACGTGCTACTCCTGATCGCCATATCTTGTATCCTGGGACGTTTGCAAGACCCATCAGAAAGCACACCAGTCCGGCAGCGAGGTAACCAACAGTCGGAATGGATACTACGAGAATAACTGCACCAATGAGTGATTTCAGCATTGTAGTTCAGGGCATTTCTTTTAGCGTTTTCTTCTCAACATAACCGCACTGGAGCTGAAAATGACGAAGGGCTTGCCGATATCATTGGATCGTCGATAAACGAAATCATTTCCCCAGCCATCTTTGGGTATCTCAGTAGTTTCAAAATAACCGCATGGTTCATACCTTGTAACATCGCTCGGCTGCTCGACAAGTGCCTTAAGCCCTTCCTCTTCGGTTGGAAATCGGCCGGTGTCCATCTTGAATTGATTAACCGCATTATGAAGAATCTTTAAATTGGCTGCTGTTGTTGATATTCTCTCCTGTTCGTATTCTGTTGTTAATTTTTTCGCCTCGTATTTTTGCGTCTCGTATGAGGATAGTATAGATAATACAATGTAAATCACGACAAGTACTGGAATGACAGTTGCCATGACAATTAGCGTTGATTTGACAAGGCTTCTTTGGGGATGCGGCAGTATGACAGGTGCATGAACATCTACCGGGGTTGGCTGTGCCACTGTGGGGTTTGATAACCTAGCATAACATTCTTTGCATAGAATATGACTCTGCCAGGTATAAGCCTGTTCTAATTCTCCTATAATCCGCTTACAGTTTTTGCACGTTTCTATTGCCATATATCGATAGTTTAAGTTCTATCTGGTAATTTGCAAGAGGCAATTGCATTGTTGAGATTGCCGCGGCCTTCGGCCTCGCAATGACAAACCCTGCCATCGAGATGGCAGGGCTAACCTTCTTATTGACAACAGTGCCTGCGGAAGTTAAGGTATTACCGCTATGAAAATTTTACTGAGTTGGTTGAATGATTATATCGAGACTGGCTTGTCCGCCTTCAGCGAGACCTCGCCAAATGGCGGGCCCGCCGAGAAAATCGTTGAAATTTTAAGCGACCTTGGCCTTCCCTGCGAGGGCATCAAATCCTTTGATAATGATGTCATAATCGATATTGAGGTAACCAGCAATCGCAGTGATTGCTTGAGTTTTGTAGGTATTGCCCGTGAGCTGGCAGCTGCCACCGGCAAAAAATTAAAAGCCCCGGCTGTTGAGCTGGACGAATCAGCCAGAAACGTTACCGAATTTGCCGCCGTAGAGGTTGCGGAACCGGATTTGTGCGGCCGATATACCGCTCGGATTATTGAGGGTGTAAAGGTGAGGCCGTCGCCGGATTGGCTCAAAAGCCGCATCGAAGCGGTCGGTCTGAGGAGCGTCAATAATGTGGTTGATGCAACAAATTATGCGATGATGGAGACCGGCCAGCCGCCACACGCCTTCGACTATGAAAAAATAAACCAAGGCAGAATAATAGTAAGGTGTGCCCGTTCTGATGAGCAACTTATCAGCATTGATGGTTCTAAATGTCAGCTCACGCCGGATATGTTAATTATCGCCGACCCAAAAGGTCCTGTGGCTATAGCGGGTGTTATGGGCGGGGCCGACACCGAGGTGAGCGAGACAACTGAGACAGTTCTTTTGGAGGATGCATATTTTGACCCCCTTAGCGTGCGTAAGACCTCTCGCAAACTTTCCCTGCCTTCTGAGGCCGCCTTTCGGTTCGAGCGGACTGTGGATATCGAGATGGTGGACTGGGCCTCGAAGCGGACCGCACAGTTGATTACGCAGGTAGCAGGCGGAAAGGTCGCTAAAGGCGTGATTGATATTTATCCAAAAAAACCGGCACAAAAAAAGGTAACCCTCAGACTTGCCCGTTTGAATAAGGTGCTTGGTGTTGAGATTCCGCCGGGGGAAACAGTAAAAATCCTGTCGAGCTTAAGTTTCCAGCCGCAGCAAAAGGATGACTCGATAAGTTGCACTGTTCCTTCGTGGCGGCGCAGCGATATTTATCGTGAGATTGACCTGATAGAGGAAATCGTACGCCTGTATGGCTATAACAAGATACCGACGGAGCAGAAAATCCAGATTCAGGTCGTCCCCGTCGATTCTCGTCAGAAACTGACTGAATCCATTGGAACATATCTTAACGGCTGCGGCTTTTACGAAACGATAAATGTATCTTTCATCGACGATTCCATCGCTAAGCTGTTTGCCGCCGGAGACTCAGGCGAGCATTTGGGCGTAAAAGATGTAACCAGAAAAAGCGATAATCTGCTCCGTCAGATGCTCCTGCCGTCTTTACTTACTGTTATTAAAACCAACCTCAACGTCAAAAACACCCCCTGCAGAGTATTTGAAATTGCCGATACTTTTGTGCCTCGCACTGGACGGAGTAAAGCCGATACCTTGCCGATTGAAAAGACTAAACTGGCTATTGCCTGCGATGGTGATTTTTCCCTCTTGCGCGGTGCGGTTGATGGGCTGATAAAGAGCGTCAATAGAGATGCTGAAGTGGTCTTCACTCCTGCCGAATTGGTCTGGGCACAAACCGGCGCCCAAATCATAGTAAACTCCAAGCTTATCGGTGTCGCAGGCGTTGTTTCTCATGCGGTCAAAGATAAATTTGACTTCAAAAACGTAACGCCTTGTGCCGCGGAGCTGGATTTTGAGCTGCTTTCAACTTTGCAAACCGGCCCCGTAAAAGTCAAATCCATCCCAAAGTTCCCCGCTATAGAGCGAGACCTTTCGATTGTTGTTGCCGAAGATGTTCGATGGACTGATATTGCTGCAGCCGTGAATAAAAAATCACCGAATGAATTGGAAGATGTTCGCTTTGTCGGCATATACCGCGGCAAAGGCATACCATCAGGCCAAAAAAGTCTCACTTTAACGCTGCGTTTCAGAGACCAGGACGGCACATTGACTCACGAGACCGTCGACCACTTCCAGACCGATATTCTAAATAGCCTCACTGAAGCCACCGGTGCACAACTGCGAACTTTGTAGTTTGTTCAATTCTTGTGTTTTTCAGCCGATAGCTAAATCTGATTTTCGAATTCGAATTTGACTTTAGAAAAAGTGGCTGAAAACCCGAAGAACCAATAATAGCTTGCCGATATTTTTATTGATTTTTGCTTTGAAATTTGGTATAAAGAATAGTGCAGGCTGACCCCTGCGGTGTGCGTATAGAAAGATGATTTTGAAAAAACCGATACCCAGTTACTCAGGGAAATCAGGCCTTGATGGGTCGGAAACGCCTACACGATAGGACTTTCGGACACAAGCAACGATTACCCACGTAGAAATAACGGGTTTCTTCAAACGCTTTCTTACGGCACTTGCGGAGGAACGCCTCGCATATAAAAGGCCTGTTTATGTTTATGCAGGCCTTTTTGTTTTGCCTGTTTTTTGCCTCTAAAAAGGTGGGAATATAAGACTATCAAGTTCTGGCTGGCCGAAAGGACTTTCAAAAATCCAAGTTTCGGGCAGAAAATCCTTGCATAAACCGACCCGAGGCGGTAATTTACCAAAAGAATCAATGCTGCTAAGTGTTTTGGCTTGTAGCCGCAGAAATAGTATTGTCATAGTTCAATTTTTGTAAGGAGAAATATTATGTGTAGAAATAAAATGCACATTTATATCGCCGTGTTGTGCCTGGTGGCTGTGTCTGCACTTATTGTTGGATGTGAAAGCTCCGCAGCGAAAGCGCCGGCTTCTTCAGCGAAAAAATCGGGCCCTTACAAGCTGGATGACGAGGGGTTCATAACCAACTGGCTGATAGTCGGGCCTTTCCCCAATCCAGGGGAAGACCCGGACCATAAGGGCTTCGACACCGATTATTTGAAAGGATACGGCGGCGAAGAAAATTATGTTCCCGCTAATGGTATGCAGATAGCCAAAGACGACGGCAAAAAGGTAAAGTGGGCGCCGTATAAGTCGACAGATGGCAGTCTCATCAATTTCTTCTCAGTCGAGCATCTTGGTCTCGGTGCCGACCTGACCGATAACATCCTTACGTACTCTGCCTGCTGGCTGGAATGCGAAAATGATACGAACGTGCAAATCCGCGTCGGCTCAGACGATGGCTACAAGCTTTGGGTTGACCATAAGCTTATCGGCAATCAGCACGTTTACAGACCCAGTGAGCAGGACCAGGAAAGCTACGATATAAAACTTTCCAAGGGAATGCACCTTGTCCTTATCAAGGTTGACCAGGGATCTGGCCAGTTCGAATTTATGATGCGTGTCGTTACCCCGGATGGCAGCAAAGCCCCCGGGATTAAGGTTTGGAACTGACGCAGAACGCCTCGATATAATCTGCTGCTACTCTGCATAGTCCCTAAGGGACGCAGCGTCAGTCACGCAGTCGTTTAGAGCTAATACCGCCTTTAACCTGCATTAGTGTGTAACTATCAAGGCTGTGTTTCTATCTCATTGTCGAAAAACATAGGCAACACACGGGAAAAGCCGCTAATTTTCTTGACATTTTGGCCTAAATCAGATACTCTACTACGTAACGTCTAATTCAGGAGATGGGTGGTGTGAAAAAATTGGTTCTTGTCTTTATTTGCCTGTTTTTGGCTATTCCCTCGCAGGCGCAGGTAATCAGCGCTGACGATAACAATTTGGTCAGGGCCTGGGGCAATAATCGCTACGGTCAGGCGGAAATAAACTACGCACTTCCCCCCATCGATGATGGCGTGCTCGCATATGCAGGGGCGGGCAACTATTCTTCTGAAACTCCACGATACGCACCGAATGAAATCATCGTAAAATTCAGGGAAAAAGCCGCAGGAACCGCTGCCAGTGAGGTTTACAAAAAGGTTGCGGCAAAAGATATGCGGCTGTCTTCCTCTTTAGACCGTCTTGGCCGGCAGTATAAAGTCAAAGAGCTGAAACCGGTATTTAAGAATTTTAAGAAAAATGCGGAAAAAATCCGACAGCTTCAGGCGAAGGACGTAAAACAGCTTACCGCGAAAGAAAAGCGAATTCTTCGAAGACTTGTGCGTGCGCCAAAAAATGCAAAGGCACCGACGATGGACCGGATTTACAAGCTGGCTGTGGAGCTTGAAAAAGGGCAATCTCTTGAGGATGTGGTCGCAGAATACAACAAAGACCCCGATGTCGAATATGCCGAGTTGAATTACATTGTTTCGATAGATTCTATTGAGCCAAATGATACTTATTATCTGTTACAGTGGGCTTTGGCCAATACCGGTCAGATGTATCCGTGGGATGGGAGGTTCAGAGAACCGCCTGGAACAGTTGATTGCGATATAGATGCCAGCGAAGCCTGGGATATTACTACCGGCAGTTCAGAGGTTGTGGTGGCTGTGATAGATACAGGTGTCGACTACAACCATAGAGACTTGCAGGAAAATATTTGGTGGAATGCCGACGAGATTGCTGGTAACGGCATTGATGACGACAACAACGGCTATGTGGATGACGTCCACGGCTACGATTTTTCCAATAGAGACAACGACCCCATTGACGATGATGGGCACGGGACTTACTGTGCGGGTATCATAGCAGCCAGAACCGACAACTCTCTGGATATTGCAGGAGTATGCTGGAATGCGCAGATAATGGCCGTCAAGTTTTTGGATGCCGATGGACATGGGTTTTTAGATAATGCCGCCGATTCTATTATCTACGCTACTGATAATGGGGCCGACATTCTCTCCAATAGCTGGGGTGTAAAGCCAAGTCAAATTCTTGAAGATGCGATTGAGTATGCAGTAAGTCGTGGCGTAATCGTGGTGGCGTCGGCTGGCAATGATAACAACTCAAGCCCTTACTATCCTGCGGCATATAACAGTGTGATTTCCGTCGCCGCTACCGACTCAAATGACGACAAAGCATCCTTCTCCAATTATGGTAGTTGGGTGGATTTAGCGGCGCCAGGGGTCGATATTTTATCGCTCCGGGCATCAGGTACTTCCATGGGGATGGTTTATGATGCTTACACCACTATTATGTCCGGCACATCGATGGCGTGCCCACATGTTGCAGGTGCATGTGCGCTGTTGCTGTCTGTTAACTCGCCTCTATCAAGCGACGGTGCAAACGCTATTCTAAAAAGTACTGCCGATACGCTCAATGACCCATGTATATGTGCCTCAGGCAGACTGAACGTCGGTAGGGCCATACGCGCTGCTGTTACCTCAAAGGGTTATGTAAATCTGGACAGGCCCTCTTATAGTTGCGATACCAATATCGGTATTCTTGTCAGTGACCTCGACCTTGCAGGAAGCGGCTCCTGTTACGTCAGCGTTACCACAAGCGGAGGTGATTCGGAGGCTGTAATACTATCCGATGCAGGTTCAGGTGTTGGAATATTCACAGGTTCAATTGCCACAGGTTCTGGTGACCCATCCGAGGACGACGGGGTTCTTCAGGTCGCAGACGGACAAACTATTACAGGAACGTACTATGATGCGAACGACGGTACCGGCAGTCCCGCATCGCCGAACGATACTGCAACGGTCGATTGTATGGCCCCAAGCATCTCCGATGTCAATGTTGTAGCATCAGGTCCGGATGTCACTATAATCTTTAATACAAACGAATACACTTTGGGCCGTGTGCTGTATGGTTTGGATTGTAACAACCTGGATAAGAGTAACACGAGTTGTTGGGGAACCAGCCATAGTATAAAACTAACAGAAATATCTCCTTGGACGAACTACTATTTTATAGTTACGGCTGTTGATGCTGCTGGAAACGAGGTCGTTGATAACAATGGTGGCAATTGCCACGAAATTACCACATATGGACCCAGCGTCCTTGATGTACCAGGTGACTATAACACCATACAGGAAGCAATTAATAACTCGAGCTTTTGGCCGGGCTCGGTAGTCCGAGTTGCTGCCGGCACATACTATGAAAATATCAACTTTAACGGTAGAGCCATTACTTTGCAAAGCACCGACCCAAATAACTGGGATGTAGTGGCAGCGACGATTATTGATGCAAATAGCGACGGCTTTGCAGTTTCATTTATTTCCGGTGAAGGGCCGAATTCTGTATTGCGGGGCTTTACCCTGACAAACGCAAAAAACGGCTATATTGGCGTATTCTGCACCCATAACCCCACACCTCTCATAAGCAATTGTATTATTGAGGATAATACCTCTGGCGTAGTCTGCGTAGGTGGAGGCTCGCCAACCATCACTAATTGCAAAATAAGAGATAACATCTATTGTGGAATTCTCGCCACTCGTGGTATTTCAAACATCATAGTTAAGAACTCTATGATTTATAGAAATGGCCGTGGTATTTATCATGACTCCCCTGTGCCGATTACCGTTACAAATAGTACTATTGTATCCAATACCAGCTATGGTATAACTGCTTATTCCACTGCGACAGTTGCCAATTGCATCATCTGGGATAATGGCGATGACCTGACCGGCAGCTGTAGCGCCACTTATAGCTGCATTTCAGACGGTGACCCGGGTAAAGGAAATATCAGCGAAGCACCATCTTTTGTTGACGCAAATGCTGACAATTATCACTTAAGACAAGACTCGCCCTGCATCGACGCAGGCGACCCGAACTTCACAGGTTCTAATCAAACTGACATCGATGGTCAAGCTCGTATTATTCACGGCCGTGTCGATATGGGCGCAGATGAGTTCTATCGGAAAACCGCCGACTTTGACCATAACGGAATGGTGAACTTCCTCGATTATGCTGTGTTGGTTTCCGTCTGGCAAACTGACGCCCCCAATATCAGCTTGGATGGTGATAACGATGTTGATATATACGACCTTGCCTTGTTTATTGAAGATTGGCTCAAACAAACAACTGGGCTAGAATGACAAAACCTCTGTTTTTAGAATCGAATTTTTAGCCCACAAATCGAAGCAAATATAGGACCATCGAAATCCCCCAAACTTGCCGTTTCCCTATGTTTTTGGCCTCAAGATAGGCACTATATTTGTCGATTAAACAAAAGCACAAGTTATAACTATGTAGGTCTCATAAAGGTACAATAAGAGCGTAAGGTATGATAAAATAAACACTTGTGTACTTTATGCCCTTTTGTTGGAGAGGTAAAAATGCCGAAGGTGTGTAGTTTTACAGTCTTACCCGCATTGCCGGACGCTTTGAAAGCTCTCGATAATATCGCCCGGAATTTATTTTGGTGCTGGAATACCGACTTTGTAGAGTTGTTCAAACGTATTGACGGTAACTTATGGACAACCTCTGGTCATAATCCGGTAAAACTTCTCGCAAGCCTTTCGCAACAGCGATTGGATGAATTAGCTAAAAATCAGCCGTTTTTGTCTGAAGTGCAGCGGGCCGAGGAAAAGCTCAAATCATATCTTGATGGGCCAACTTGGTTTGAAAAGACTTATTCAAAATCCGCTAAGCCCATTATTGCATACTTTTGTGCCGAGTTTGGCATTCATGAATGCTTGCCTTTTTATTCCGGTGGTTTGGGGGTCTTGGCTGGTGACCACTTAAAAAGTGCCTCCGACCTCGGTATTCCATTGGTAGGTGTTGGTCTCCTCTATCAAAAGGGTTATTTCCGCCAGCATTTGGACGTCGAGGGCTGGCAGCAGGAGGTGTATCTCGAAAACGATTTCTATAATATGCCGCTCGAGCTGGTTCTGGATAACAACGGCCAGCCGTTGACCGTTAGCGTGGAATTACCAGGCAGAGCCGTGCACGCCCAAATTTGGTCTGTTTCCGTAGGCAGGGTTAAATTGTATTTGTTGGACACTAACATACCGGCTAATTCTTCTACAGACCGTATGATTACCGCCAGTCTATATAGCGGCGACCTCGAAATGCGAATTCGCCAGGAGATTATGTTGGGCATCGGCGGCTTAAGGGCATTGGCTGCGATGAATATTAAGCCTGTCATCTGCCATATGAATGAGGGACACGCTGCTTTTATGACGCTCGAACGAATCAGGCAGCTTCGTAACGACACGAATATGACTTTTGCTGAAGCTGTTGAAGCCACCAGGGCCGGCAATATTTTTACAATACATACCCTTGTAAAAGCCGGTCTCGATGAGTTTTCAGTCGAGCTCATCGACAAATATTTTGCTAACTTCCTCCCTTCTCTTGGGATGAGTAAAGAGCAGTTCCTGGCGCTGGGTAGAATTCTTCCTGACGATGCCGGCGAGTCATTTAAAATGCCGATTTTGGCATTACGCCTCAGCAGCTATACAAACGGCGTAAGTGAATTGCATGGGCAGGTATCACGGGAGGTGTGGTCAAGTCTTTGGCCCGCTGTTCCTGTTAATGAAGTGCCCATAATCTCGATTACAAATGGCATACATACTAAAAGCTGGCTGTCGGATGAAATGAATTCTTTATATGAAAGGTATCTTGGACCGAATTGGGCCGATGAATCTGTCAATAAGTCGATTTGGAATGGCATCGGCCAGATTCCTGATGAGGAACTCTGGCGGGCACATCGGTGCTGCAAAGGCCAGTTGATTGCTTTTGCACGTAACAGCCTTAAGGCACAGATGAAACGAAAAGGTACTTACCATTCTGAATTAAACCGGGCTGAGGAGGTCCTCGATATTGAGGCTCTTACTATTGGTTTTGCCAGAAGATTTGTAGGCTATAAAAGGGGAAATCTCTTGCTTAAAGACCCCCAACGCTTTGTAAAGCTGCTTACTAACCCCGATAGACCGGTTCAGATTGTTTTTGCGGGTAAGGCTCACCCAAGAGACAACGAGGGCAAGGAGATAATGCGCCAAATTATTCACTTTGCATCAGAATACGATGTCCAGCGACGCATAATTTTTCTTGAAGATTATGATATTAATGTAGCCAGAATGTTAGTCCGTGGCGTGGATGTGTGGCTTAATAACCCTCGAAGACCTATGGAAGCCAGTGGAACAAGCGGTATGAAGGCGGCAATTAATGGTGTTTTGAATATAAGCACCTTGGATGGATGGTGGTGTGAAGGTTATAGCCCTGAAGGGGGCTGGGCTATCGGTGTAGAGCAAACTTACAACGACCAAGATTATCAGGATACGGCCGAATCCCAGGCTCTCTATAACCTTCTCGAAAACGAGGTCGTTCCTTTATTTTACACCCGCTCGGCGGATGACCTGCCTCGGGCATGGATACACAGAGTCAAAAACTCCACCAAATGGATAGCGCCGCGTTTTAGTACTCACAGAATGGTTACTGAGTATGCGCAAAGATTTTATAGTCCGGCTATAGCTAAATACCGTTATTTGGCTGCGGATTCTATGGCAAGAGTCAAGGTGCTTTCGATGTGGAAATCCAATATGGAAAAGGCCTGGTCCGAATTTGCCATCAAAGACGTCCAAATACAGGTTAACAATGGTGAAGATAACGAGCAGTTCAATCTCAGGCAGCCCCAGCTTAAAGTTGGTTCGCAGTTGTCCGTCAGGGCCTTAGTTAAGCTCGCTAAGGTTAGTCCGGATGATGTTTCGGTTGAGCTTTATCATGGGCCGGTGGATTCCCGCGGAAATATTAGAAATGGCTCTGCTGTAAGAATGGTTTATGAAGAAACTACCGGCCAGGATGGCGAACATTGGTTTGCTGGCTCGATGTCTTGCATGGAAGCTGGCCAGCAGGGCGTGGCCGTCAGAATTCTGCCCAGAAACACTGACCTCGTTAGTCCTTATGAGCTTGGTTTGATTCTGTGGGAAACAACCAATGGCTCAAACAGCGGATAAAAACTTTTCCACCATAGGCGGAAACAATACGCTGTTTCACTCTCTCTCTTTATTGATCAGAAGCTCATAAACCTGCTCAGCTGAAGTCGCCTTTTCAAGACTTTCTTTGAATTCTTCGTCGACCATCAGTTTGCTTATTTTGGCCAGTGCCTGAATATGTGGTCCGGTCTGGTCGGATGGTGAAACCAGCAGAATAATGATTGTTACCGGTTTTCCGTCAATGCTTTCAAAATCAATCGGCTCCTCTGCTATTCCAATCGACATAACCAGCTCCTTAACAGCGTTGCACTTACCATGTGGGATGGCAATTCTCGAGCCGATTCCGGTGCTGCGGGTTTGCTCACGTGCCAGCACCGCTTCTAAGACCATCTTTTTGTCTAAAAGTAATCCGTTGGCGTCGAGCAAATCCACCAGTTCTGTTATTGCGGATTTCTTGTCTTTGCTTTCCAGCGGAACTTTCACACAGCTCAGCGGCAGAATTTTTGTTAAGGTCATTTTAATTGCAGCAAAATATACTACGTTACTTTCTGAGTTTTTATATAAAACCTTCATTATATTTGATTTTCGATTTAACTGCAACAACTTTGCAAAAAATTTGTGGCTGTTGCTCTCCGGCCTGCCACCCTATCCGCCATTTTTCCCCTTTACTTACCCGCTGTATCGGGCTAAAATAGCGTCCTGTTTATAATTTTGTCCGCTTTTGGCGGATGTGCTCAGAGACCATTAGCCGCCAACCACGACCAGCGGGTTTGGAGATTAGCTATGGAAAAGATAAAGCTCTATGATACCACCCTTCGTGATGGCATGCAGGCTGAAGGCGTAAGTTTCTCCCTCGAGGACAAGCTCTCAATTGCCGGCTGCCTTGACGAGCTCGGCCTTGATTACATTGAAGGCGGATATGTCGCTTCTAATCCTAAGGAGGTACAGTTTTTTGCCGAAGTGGCTAAGCTCAGTTTGAAGAATTCCAAAATCGTGGCTTTCGGCAGTACCCGCAGGGCTGATACAAAAGTTGAGGATGATGCCTCGCTCAATGCTATCCTCGCCTGCAAAGCACAGATGGCTACTCTGGTCGGGAAGGCCTCGGATATGCACGTAAAGGCTGTTCTTGGCTGCTCTCTTGATGATAATTTGCAGCTCTGCGCCGACTCCATCAGCTATCTGAAAAAGCACGGTATTGAGACCATTTTCGACGCCGAGCACTTCTATGATGGCTACAGGGAAAATTGCGAATATGCGATGAAGGTTCTCACCTCCGCTGCCGATGCTGGTGCCGATGCGCTGGTGCTTTGCGATACCAACGGCGGTTCGATGCCCCACCAAATTTACGAAATTACCAGGACCGTCTGTGAAAAATTCCCCTCGCTCACAATCGGCATCCACACCCACAATGACTGCGACTGTGCCACCGCTAATACCCTCGCTGCCGTCCGTGCCGGCGCCCGGCACGTCCAAGGCACCATCAATGGCCTAGGCGAACGCTGCGGAAACGCAAATCTCTGCACCGTCATACCAAACCTCGTTTTCAAAATGGGTTTCGACTGTCTGGCCCCAGAAAAAATCAAAACCCTCACCGAGGTCTCGCGTTTCATTTTTGAAATCGGCAACCTGAACCCAGTAATAAATATGCCCTATGTCGGCGAAAGTGCCTTCGCACACAAGGCAGGCCTCCACGTTGACGCCCTGCGAAAAGACAAACGAACTTATGAGCACATCGACCCCGCACTCGTCGGCAACGAACGCCGCTTTCTCATCTCCGAATTAAGCGGCAAATCCAACGTCCTCGCCGAGCTTGAAAAAGCAAAAATCATAGAAGACAAAAAACTTGCTAAAAAAATCCTCACCCGCGTTCAGGAGCTTGAGAATGAGGGCTACCAGTTCGAGGCCGCAAACGCATCCTTCGACCTGCTCATAAAAAAGACCCTCGGCACCTATAAACCCTCTTTTGAGCTGCTGAAATATTATGTAACCGTGGAAAGAAGCACCTCCGGCGAAATGCTCAGCGAAGCATCCGTCAAACTCAAAGTCGGCAGCAAAGTCCAGCACGTCGTCGGCGAAGGTGATGGCCCCGTCAACGCCCTCGACGCCGCTTTGCGAAAAGCCCTCGAAAACCTCTATCCCGCCATCAGGGACATCCACTTGATTGATTATAAAGTCCGCGTGGTCAACGCCAAAGCCGGCACCGCCGCCCGAGTCCGTGTAATTATCGAATCTCGCGACAAAAACTCAACCTGGGGCACCGTCGGCGTCTCAGAAAACGTCATCGAGGCCTCTTGGCTTGCCCTCGTCGACTCCGTCGAATACAAACTCCAAAAAGATGTAAAGTGACGCCTCTGTCGTCACTCCTTTCTTGGTTTTTATCACTTTATCACAAAAAAGGCCCCGCCCCGGTGTTACATTACGGATGCTTGCTTCGGCGACTGATTATCCTTTCAGTTTCCTGTAGGTTTTAATCATGTCTGTAACACGGATTCCATCAATTGTCATACCTTCGATATTGCAGTCGATGATTTTGACATTCGACATATCCACTTTTCTAAATGTGCTGTCACAAAGCATCGCTTCCTCAAACGTCACTGGCCGCTGTCTCTCTTGTCCTCCTTTCTTGCAAGGAGGAGGCCCGATGTGTTTGAATAGCGTTCCGCCGATTTGAGCTGCCGTAATGGTAACATCGCTGAAATTGATATCATGAAACTTCGCCTTGCTCATGTTCACATTGTTGAAATCGGCCCCGGCGAGATTGACATCATGAAACGCCGAGCCTGATATGTCTGCGTGTTCCGCGACGTGTTTACCGCATTTTATTGTTGGTTGCATCTCCATATTCTTTCCCCTGCAAATTAACACACATTCGTTTCGCTTTATCTTGCTTGGTTTTTAGTCAATTAACGCATCATTGTCAATATAAAAACCTGCACCGGCCAATGCTCGCTTCGTTTTGGATTTTGTGCTTTGGTGATTAATGCTTGTTTAGGATTATTTTCTATTCGCTGATTGCCGATTGCTGACTTCTGCCTTCTGTTTTCTTCGCCCGGTATATCTGTTCTTCCTCGCTCCAGTAGAGTTTGTCTTTATTTGCCTGCCACCACGCCTCCCACTGCTTCTCTGGCAGCACAAACGCCGACTTTACCAGCAATACATCCTTATCTATCGGCTGAGAATTTATCCAGTCCTTCCACTCCCGTTCAATCTCTGCGATTGATTTACCATAGACTTTCTGCAGTGTAGCCGAGCCGTCCCTGTCGTCTTTTACTGTGCTGATTTGTTTTACGAAATTTTTGAAAAATCCTTTTTTATTTAGAAACAGCATCAGCGACCTCGCTGCGCACTGGTCCGGCTCCTTCGCCCTGATTATCTCGCCAAGCTTGAGACTATTTACACTTGCTTTCGTAATTGGAAATCGCCAGTTACTGAAGTATCCGAACGAAATAATCAGTTTGCCTTGGTTATCAAGATGCCCGATGAACTTTTCGAAGAACGTTGCAATACCCTCTTCGACCCATTTGGCAGGCCGTCTCGCCAAGCTGGTCGCTATGAAATGGTGGACCAGCTCATGCGTTGTTGTCCCCAGACCGGAATCGCGGTTGACAACGATTATGTTTTCCTCAGGGCCCATATAAAACCCGTACGGACTCCTGCAGCCTACGCTTATCGCATAAGGCATATAGCTGTCAGTGTCCTTGAATAGATAAACCTTAAGCGGACGCTTTTGCCCGATTGCAAAATACTCCCTGTTGAAATACCCGAAAAAACCCTCAAAGAATTGCTCGTAGTAATCCAGCGAATCCGAATCAAGATTGCTGTAAATGTGGAAATGTTCCGTTTGTCTCTGGTTGGTCAGCACCTGCTGGGTCAGGTCCCTGTCGGTGCGGATTCTGTTGTACTTATGATATATCAAGACCCCAAAAAAAACCGCAAACGCTGCAGATATGAGGATTATAAACGTTCGTGATGGCTTAAACTTTTTCACAGCCGCCCCGATTTGCAGTCCTCTTTTGACAACCTTTGATAGGTGCAGTACAAAGTCTGAAAAAATCTTGTATTTATAACTCGTATACTACGTCGCAGAGTAGCACGGTACTTTAAAGCAGTCGCTCCTGAAGCAGCAGTTCGTATAAGGGCAATTGCCGTTGTTTGAATTACCGAAACAGGGCGTATTGCCTTCCGTCTTCTGGATGGCGTGGATAAGCTCTGGCTTTTTCATCTTGCCGCAGTTTATGCCCAGCTTCTTTGCTTTTTTTCTTACGTCTTCGAGTTTCATAATCGCATCCCTTCGTTAATTTCGCTCCGTTGGAAATCTAATTTTTAACAGGGTTAACCTTTATTATCGTCAAGACAGCTTGCGACAAAACAGCACAATATATAAATTTTTCTCTCCTTGTTAACACCTCTAAAATTATCAATTCTACATTTCCCTGTTGCCCAAATTCCCTGAATTTTGGTACTTGCCACCGAAGGCGAAATGTAACAGCTGGATTCAACTTATTTTAAGACTTGGACTTGTATTTTTTTAACCGGTATATGCCCTCTTTTTTTTCGCCGGAGCATTGTTCTTTCCTCCGGCTCGATTGGGGCCTCTTTAGAAGCTATTTGCAGGGCTTCCAGTGCTGTGGCGGCGAATAAATCGGCTCCTATTTCCTCCCAGAGCTCTTCTGCACGGTTAAACAATCCGCCTGAAACCATTATGCGCATATTGGGCCAGGCGTTTATATCTCTAATGGTGTCAATAAGCTGCCGGATATCAGGGGCCTGTTTTGGGGTGCTGCCGTAGATTAGCAGTATATCGGGGGCGGATTCGTGGATAAACGCAAGGATATCTTCGTTTGTGAGGCCGCCACCGAGGAATTTGACTTCCCAGCCGTCACTTTCGAACAAATCCGCCATTATTTGAGCTCCAAGCTCCTGCAGCTCGGCTGGGGCACAGGAAATCACTATTCTCTTGTCCTTGCGGGGCTTACGCGGCAGCTTGTTCTGTAGCTGGTCCACAATTGTGCGGTTAATGCGGGTTGCTAAGTGCTCCTGAGTGGTCGTAATCCGGTCTGAGCGGACTAAATGCTCGATTTCAACCATAATAGGCCAGATTATATCGGAATAAACGGAGTTGGCGGGGGTGCCGGTCTGGAGGGACTCCTCTATGACGGACCGGCAGGCTTTTCTGTCACCCTGTAGTAAAGTGTCTAAATAACGTTCAAGAACAGCATTCTTAGCCATAATTTAGGTCTCCAAAATAGTTTTACAATCGTTATATTTTGCCTATTTTAACATTTTCAAGTGCCTAATTAGTCTAAATGTTAAAATAGGTAATTTACGTATCGGCGGGGGTTGAGAAAAAACTTTAGTTAAAATAGGTAATTTAGGTAATTTAGGTAATCCCCTGTTCTTGGTCAAGCGGCAGCATTCGGGGATGACATTTGTGTTAAAATAGGGAAGATGGGTAATTTAGGCAAGGGGGAATGTTCGCGAAATTTTTCGTAAAATGGGGAGAAAGTGGGTAACGGCGCGTCCACCTTCGCTAATGCTATGGCGGATAAAGGTTTAGGGGGAAACATTGAAAAATATTTGAAAACGTTCGAAAACCATATAGAAATATTCTAAACTCGTATAGAAACGTACAAAAATTGTATGGAAACGTTTGAAAATATGGGACAATTTTTTCCGTATTACGTCGTGCGTATCGCGTATTGCGCGGGAGGAATTTTTTGAGTGCAAATTGCCTAAGTTAACAGAGATTTTTTTAGCCACGAAGACACCGAGACACGAGGAAAAATTAGACACAGATGGACACAGAAACACAGAGAAAAATCCGAAGCACGAAATCCGAAATACGAGACACAATCAACTACTGACGAAAACCTTCCCCGCATGTCTTCTTTTCTTTTTCTTTTGTATTTTTCGTCTGGCCAACCCATACATAAGGCGTGGTAAATTAGGCAATGCAACCGCCAAATCGCTCCAGCGGAAAAGCCCTAATCGCCTGGCTTTTTTGGCAATACGGAGAATCTGCGGAATATCGTAGAACTCCGAGCGTATCTGGTTTCGGATGCGCTTGAGTTCGTCGGGCCCGTAACGGTCCGAGTACACGGGACCGCCGATACGTTTATAGTAGTAGCCCGGCGCTGCCTCAACCACTTCCTTCAGGGGCGAAAATTTCTCGATGCGGAGTTTCTGGAAGCTGATGGAATCCAGCTTGAGCTCCTTCGCGAACTTCGGGATGTAGAGCATTTCTTCTTCCGTCTCGCCGATGTTGCCGTAGATGAAGTACCC
>JBAPXT010000203.1:0-9114 GCA_049284355.1 Sedimentisphaerales bacterium | reverse complement strand
AAGTAATATCGGCTCGGTAGGGTAAAATGAGCTTTCAATATACCTTTTAACTCTGGCGGAAGGATTGGTAATCATTTCGTCTAATGCTTCTCTTATACTATGGTCGTGAAGTTCGATTGCCTGCTCCGGATTGTTCTTGGCTACATAGAGCTGGTAGTCTAATTCATCAAAGCCTATTCTTATTTCAAACGTCGCGATAGCCAGCAGAAGAAAAGCACAGGTAACAACCCAGACCAGTCCGGGCCGATAACGCATAAAATGACCTATCCCCAAAACTAATCCTGCTATACCTATCCCAATAAGCCACGCACAAATCCACGGCGTAAAAGAGAATCCCCATTTAAGAGGTTCTACCCCTCTTGTAAAACCGAAGTATGCCCAAAAGGCAAGCTGCGGCGCCGTGCATAATACTATCGAAACAAAACGCGAACGAAAACGGAGTGGACGACACGCCACCGCAAAACAGCTTACCAGAAGGCAAACCGCAAAGGCCGGCAAATTGGCACCAAAAAACACCAGCAATATAAAAGGCAAACTGTATCTGAAACTCATAAGCTGCGATATCAACACCGGCACAATTGCCAAAATGCCCATAAGCAGACCTAAAACAAGAATCTGC
This sequence comes from Sedimentisphaerales bacterium, assembly GCA_049284355.1. GTDB lineage: Bacteria > Planctomycetota > Phycisphaerae > Sedimentisphaerales > Anaerobacaceae > CAIYOL01. The sequence goes on along the minus strand of JBAPXT010000203.1, from coordinate 8,495 downwards.
CACGGATATTCATATATGCTCAGACCGCTGACAGACTGACCCAGATACCAAAGCTTTGGAGAAGTCACCGACTGGAAACTAAACGACCAGAACGAGCCCGTCAGTACTTTCGACCAGAAAGATGCGCTTGCGCCAAAGACCGCAAGAGTAAGCAGCCAGCATCTCTGAACATTTTCATGGCTATAGTGCAGCGTAGGCCCCACTGCCATAAAAGATTTCGAGGCCACTATGAGCGTTTTTTCGGTCTCTTTATTATCCATAAACTCACCTTGTCGTGACCCGTATCATAAGGCGTGAGTGGCCGGTTACGTCCCCTCACCGCTGCTGGCAAGATAAGCGACTTGTTCCGGCGTCAGCTTGTCTATTTCAATCGACATCGATTTCATCTTCAGCCTGCTCACCTGTCGCTCTATCTCCATCGGGACATCGTGCACCGCAACGGCAAGTTCCCCCGCCTTTTTTGCCACATATTCCGCTTCAAGCGCCTGCGTGGAAAAACTCATATCCATCACGCTTGCAGGATGTCCCTCGGCAGCCGCAAGATTAATCAATCGCCCCTCAGCCAAAAGGCAAATCCGCTTGTTATTTTTCAAAACATATTCATCAACATGATTGCGGACACCGCGGTTTACTTTTTTGCTCATCTTTTTCAGCGCCGGTATATCTATCTCAACGTTGAAATGCCCGCTGTTGGCGACAACCGCCCTGTCCTTCATCACCCGGAAATGCTCGGCCCGTATAACGCTTTTATTGCCCGTAAGCGTTACGAATAATTCGCCTACCTTCGCTGCTTGCGCCATCGGCATAACCGCAAAGCCGTCCATCGCTGCCTCAAGCGCTTTGACCGCATCGATTTCCGTAACAATAACGATGGCTCCCATACCCCTCGCCCGCATAGCAAAGCCTCGGCCGCACCAGCCGTAACCGGCCACGACGACCTTTTTACCTGCCATTAGAAAGTCCGTCGCCCGGATAATACCATCAACCGTTGATTGGCCTGTCCCATAGCGGTTGTCGAAAAGGTGCTTTGTTGCAGCGTCATTTACCGCAATGACCGGAAACTTTAACTTGCCGGCGTTCGCCATCGCCCGCAATCGGATAACCCCCGTAGTTGTCTCTTCCATACTCGCGATAATTCTGCCCGCTTCTTTCTTTCTGCTGGTATGCAGCTCATTTACCAAATCCGCCCCATCGTCAAATGTGATGACCGGCTTATGGTCTATCGCCGCATTGATATGTTTGTAGTAGGTCGCCCGGTTTTCACCGCAGATGGCAAAGACCGGCACCTTAAAATCCTTCACTAATGAAGCTGCCACATCGTCCTGAGTGCTCAGCGGGTTGGAAGCGCACAGAACGACGTTTGCCCCAGCTGCTTTCAACGCACGTGCGAGATTGCCTGTTTCTGCGGTTATATGCAGACAGGCCGAAACATTCTTGCCTTTTAATGGCTTAGTTTTTGCAAACCGCTCCCGTATCTGTGCAAGGACCGGCATATCGTTATCAGCCCACAAAATCCGCCTTTTCCCTTCAGACGCCAACGATAAATCAGCTACGTCATATTTCATTTATTAACCCTTTCAAAACTTGTCTGACGATAGTCAAGAATAGACAGGAACAACAAGTATAAAGCCAAAAGATGAGATTTGCAACCTTTATTTAAATTGGTTAGTCCTGCCGTCTGCGGCAGGGGATTTCTTCCTTCGCTGAGTTTCTCCACCGACAGGCCAATCTCATTCCACTAACCCTAAAAACCAGCGACTATCGACTAATATCTTGCACTTTTCGGGTTCTTTTTCTAAAATGAAAACACTGCACGCAAACATTGAAATGGAGAAATTCAGATGAGACAAGCTGCGATACTCATTACGGCCCTTTTGCTCTTGTTCGGCTGCTCGGCGACTTGCGGGACTGAAGGGGTAACCACGGGGGATAAGAAAGACACCGCCACAGCGATTATCGCTATGGAAAAATCCGCTCTTGACCGCTGGGCAAAGGGTGACCCTTCCGGCTTTCTTGAGATATACGCGCCGGATATCGTTTACTTTGACCCCTCACTGGACCAGCGTCTGGATGGTATTGAGGCCTTGACACGCCTTTACGAATCCCTTCGCGGGAAAATTCACATCGACCATTATGAATTGCGCAATCCAAAAGTTCAGCTTTGCGGCGATATGGCAGTTTTGACTTTTAATTTCGTATCTTCAAGCGCTGACAAATTCAGCCGCTGGAACTGCACTGAGGTTTACCGTCGCCAAAATGACCAATGGCGCATTATCCAAAGCCACTGGTCCGTTACAAAGCCACCCAAATAAACGAACATCCCCCGCTTGCTATGAGTTTGTCGAAGTGTCCCCCGCGTCAGAAAAACTCTGTTAATCTGGGTAATCTGTAGTCACTTTTTCTATGAACTATTGAACAACCAACTATGAACTCCTCAGCCACCCTGCGGAGTCCAAAATTCTCGAATGTTTTTGAACGTTTCCTCCCAAACCCGTGCCTTTGGTTTGAAAAATCTGCACTTTTGATTGAAATCCAGCTTGAAATATTGTAAAAAGATTTGATGATTTTTGCCGGTTTTGACTTGTTGTGTTGAATCAGACCGGTAGAATAGCTATTTGTTATATATTCTGCAAAAGTGAGCGGGTTATGGTACATAAACATGAAAAAAAAGCTCTTTATGAGGTGATGAGTAGAAGCTGGCATAAGCCGCGGTATGACAAGACCTTGGAACAGCTGCACGCGGAAAAAACCGGCCAGGATAAGCAAATTCCGACAAAGTTTCCGAGCCAGATGCGTGAAAGGTTTGCAAAATGGCTTAATAGGCCGAGAATCGTGCAGTTCAATGCCGGCAGGGTTGAGATGTCAATACCGTATCAGCTTGCGATTGCATTGCTTCTTGGGCTTATTCTGATGGTTTTAGTAGTATTTCGGCTTGGTCAAATTAGTTATCTAAGCAGCCAAAAGGTGACCGACTCAGCCACAAAAGTGCCGGCAAGCACGCAGAAAGCGGCGCCGAAGGCAATGGCTGCCACGCCGCAAAAAGCTGTTCCGGCCGAAAATAAAACACCAGTGCCCGCGGTTACCCAAAAAGTCGAGCCGGTTAAACCGAAGGGCGATAATCGAATTGTGATACAATCTTACCAGCTCAGGGCCGACTTGGAGCCGGTAAAGCAGTATTTTGCCGGGTTCGGCATAGAAACCGAAATAATAAAAGTCGGCGACTGGTATTATCTGGTCACCAGGGACAAATACGAAAATCCGGCAAAGCCTGGAACTGATGGTTATATTACAAAACAGAAAATAATCGAGCTGGGCGCTAAATACAAAGCGCCACAGGGATATGAGGCCTTTGGCCCCAAGCCGTTCAGCGATGCCTACGGCAAGAAGTTTGATTAATAATTTTTCAGGAGAAATGTTGAATGTCTGTTGACCGTACTTTAAAAATCAAGGGCGCCTTGGAGAGGCATCGGAACGTTTTGTCTCGTGCAGAGCGAGTCGAGAAGCTAAAAGATGAAGAGCGATGGTCTGAGGGGCAGTCGGTTTTTGGGCTTCCCAAAATTGCCCATCGCAAGAGTCATGCCGGCAAGAAAGCAAAAGAAGAAGCTGCCGTGGAAGGTGCTGTAGCCGGTGTAACGCCGGAAGCACAAGCCGGAGCAAAGCCACAGGCCGGGGCAAAACCGCAAGCTGGGGCAAAGCCGGCAGTCGGGGCAACGCCGACTAAGGCGGCGGCAACGCCACTTAAAGAGAAAACCAAAGAAAAACCCAAGGAAAAGGGAAAAGGAAAAGAAAAGAGTTAATTGAAACAGTAAATAGTCGTTAATGGAAGTTGTTTAGTCATAAGTGTTTAGCGTTTAGAAAAAGCGGGGCAGGAGGGTAGTAAGAGGGTTAAGATGGGGGCAAGTTAGTTGTTAGTCGCTGGTTTCTGGTCGATAGCAAGATGAGTTAAGATAGGTAAGATGGGTAGTTTGGGCAAGAGGGAAGGGGAGGGAATTTTTTCGTAAAATGCGTTAAAAGGGGTCAACGGCGCGTCCGCCTTCGCCAAGGCTATGGCGAGACAGGGGTTTAGGTGTATCCGCCTTCGCTAAGGCTTCGGCGAGACAAGAACGTTGGAATCCGCCTGAGGCGGACAAGAATATTCGAAACCGTGTTAAAACTATATAGAAACTGACGAAAAACAGTACCAAAACTTACAAAAATCATACCAAATTGCAGTAAAATATGCAAGAATTTATAGTAGGTAATGCAAACCATCATTGTTCATAGTTGGTAGTTCGTAGTTTATAGAAAAGTTCAGACGTAAATTACCTAAGTTAACAGAGAATTTTAAGCCGCAGATTGCCTAAATTAACACAGTTTTTTCCGTGGGAGACTTTCTGGAACCGCAAAAAACAATCAAAAAGACTAAGCACGAGATTTGAAATCCGGGGGAAATGAGAAAAAAAGGAGAAAATCGCAAAATCCCGTAGTTACCACGTATTGACAAAAATATAAAGGGGTGATAGAGATTTGCTCTTCTGAGGAAGAGGGTTTACGGGCAAACAGGAAAGGGTTTATTTTTTAAGGAGGCAGAAAAATATCGGCTTCGCATACCTGTTTAGTTGTTTTTTGTCAAAACAATCTATTAATATTGGAGTTATAGCCGGTGTATCGGAGGAAAGGAGGTGCTTATTGGAGATAACATCTATTTTAAAGGATTGCGCTTGTGTCAATGGATTGAAGAAACAGATTTAAAATTGATGTGGGCGTTCCACATCGAAAAAAATTATTGTAAGTAACAACTATTTTCGGAGGAAAAATGGTGATGAAAAAAGTAATTACAATTTGTGCAGTAGTAATAATGATGTTGGCTGTTAGTGGTGTGGCGCAGGCGGCAATTTTCACCGCCTCCAGTTCAGGAGTGAACTACTCTGTCAACGATTCGGGTTTTTATGTGAAGAACACCCCAATTTCCGGGACCAACGCCCAATCGGGTATTTCCGGCGGTGATTTCCTCCTTGGCGCCAGCGGTGCGGGTTATTCTGACGCGGGTATCGTCTTGTACTTCGACGGATCGCTCAAGTTGGGTGACCTGCAAAGCGTGAGCGTCAGTGCTACGGGCGATCCACTCGCGGTCAATTTGTGGCTGGACACGGGCGGCGACGGCAGCTTTTTTACCTTCGATACCGGCGGGTTGCTCACCAGCCTGAATGGGGACAGCTATGGAGGGCATAACGGCTTGACCCTCGATGACAGCAGTCTCGTCTATATGTTAGGGGGCAATGGCGCCGGAAACACAGAGACCCTGGCCCAGCTTAAAGCGGGCGCAATTTCCGGTATCGGTTCCAACACCCCTGTCTCCCTGTGGATCGGCATTACTAATGCTGGAGGTTCCACGCTCTCGTCCGATATCAGCAGCGTCACTATCATTCCCGAGCTGGCGCCGACCGAGGTTTGGGTTGACGATGACTACTGCGAAGGATGTTCCAATGATGGCCACACTTGGGGTTACGATGCCTTTGCCGTCATCCAGGAAGGCATCAATGCCGTTGCTCCTGGTGGCACGATTGTGGTTGCTGCTGGAACTTATGTCGAGCAGGTTGAGATAACAAAGCAAGTGACAATTACAGGCGCAGGACAGGGCAGCACCATTATTCAGTCACCCAACACCCTGCCGCTTTACTTCACTACGACAGCGAAGAACTATCCGATAGTATATCTGCATAATGTCTGCGACGGCATTATTAAGGACCTTACTGTTGATGGAGCCGGCAAAGGAAATGCAAACTACCACTTCCAGGGTATTGGGCTCTTCAATGCCGGTGCGACCATCCAGAACGTAGCTATTATAAACGTTCAGGATACTCCATTCAGCGGTGCGCAGCACGGTGTCGCTCTCTATGCATACAATACCAGTGGAACCGACTGCAACGTGGTAGTTCTGAACTGCAATATTAGCAGCTTCCAGAAAAATGCGATTGCGATTGCAGGAGCTAATGCCGTAGGAAGGATTGAGGACTGCAATGTTACCGGTGCCGGTGATACCACTGTTACTGCACAGAACGGTATCCAGCTTGGTTCCGGTGCACGCGGCACAATCAAGGGAAATACCGTCAGCGGCATTCGCTACAAAGGCCCGGGGGGCTGGTCGGCAAGCGGTATTCTCGGTTACGGCAGCGGAGGCTCAGAATCCATCAGCATCGAGGATAACACCGTAAGCAAATCACAGGGAGCAATTCAGGTATATTACTTCAACGGCGGTGTAAACGTTATCAACAATACTGTTACTGACAGCAACTTCAGCTTCCTCTATGCCTTCGACAAAGGAAATGTCATCGGAAACGACTTCAGCAACAGCAGTGAGCAGGGCCTTTACCTTGCAGATGTTACTAATATCACCGGAAAGGGCAATCTGTTAAACGGCTGCACCATTGGCCTTGTCATCGACGGAGCATGTGATAATGTGACATTTTCAAGCAGCCAGTTCAGAAACAACAGTGAAGGAGGTGTCCTGGTTTCTGCTTATGAAGGCGTCCACCCGAAGAATGTCTCCATCAATAACTGCAATTTCGGCGGCAACAGCTTAATCGGCGTTGAAAACTATTCCAACAATGTTGTCGACGCTACACACAACTGGTGGGGCAATGCCAGCGGTCCGAAAGACCCCTGCGGAATCAACGAGACCGATGGTACCATCTGCTTTGATGTTACTACGGTGATGAACGCCGACGGCCTCGGCGACCCCGTCAGCAACGGCAACGTCATTTACTGCCCGTGGCTACTTGTTCCAACTATAAGTTCTGACAGCCCATGTCCTACTGGTGACCTCGACGGTGATTGTGATGTTGACTTTAAGGACTTCGCAATTCTGGCAGAAAATTGGCTGGCTGGTACAGAAGGTTAGTTTAGAGGATTAAACATTCGTCTGTTTGTTAAAGGAGTAATTGACAGATGTCTGCTCAAGGGGCGTCGATAAATTATCGGCGCCCCTTCTATTTTTTCACAAGCATTCGAAAAAACAGTGCTTGAAAGAGGGTAACGGCGCGTCCGCCTTCGCCAAGGCTACGGCGAGACAGGGGTTTAGGGGAATCCGCCTTCGCTAAGGCTTCGGCGAGACAAGAACGTTGGAATCCGCCTGAGGCGGACAAGAATATTCGAAAATTTTGTTAGCCACTAAGACGCGAAGAAAAATTAACCACGAATGAACACAAATAGACACAAATTTTTCAGACACGGATTAACACGGCCACAAATCAATCAAAAATCCGAGATGTGAAATCCGAGGAAAATCTGCAAATCCCGTAGTTTCCACGATTGACAAAAAAGTGAAGAAATGATATAGTGGTTTTTACATATAATGAAAGGCCGGTTCTGGTTATTAAGATTTTGGGCCATAACAAGGTTTTATAGGAGGGCATAAAAATGGGTCGGATGTTCTTTGCGGCAATTATTATCGGGGGGTTGATGTTGTCATCTATATGCCTTGGGTATTCGGGCGGTTCGGGGACGGCGGAGGACCCATATCAAATCGCCGATGCCAACGACCTGCTGGCGTTAGCTGCCGATACCAGCAATTACGACAAATGTTTTATACTGACGGCGGATGTCAATTTGCAAGGGCAGGTTTTTACGACGGCAATTATCGCTGCGGATACCAATTCGAAAAGCGGTTTTCAGGGGACGGCCTTTGCAGGGACGTTTGACGGCAACAACCATAATATCACGAATTTTACCATCAACGGCGGAAGAAATTGGTACCTCGGTTTATTTGGCTATATTGACGCCGGCGGCTTGGTGAAAAATCTCGGCTTTGAGAACTTCTCTGTCAGCGGCGATGTTTATGTTGGCGGGCTGGTGGGATGGAATACTGGCGGTATCAGCAATTGCTATTCGACAGGCAGCGTCTCAGGAACCTGGGCTGCTGTCGGCGGTCTGGTGGGATGGAATACTGGCGGTATCAGCGATTGCTACTCGACGGGAGATGTCAATCTCGGTCATGGTTATTCTGGTTATGGGTTGGATGTTGGCGGTCTGGTGGGATACGTCAACGGTGGCAGTGTCAGCAATTGCTATGCAACAGGTACGGTCAGCAGTTTGTCTGGTTCTTATTCTTTTGATGTAGGCGGGCTGGTTGGATGCGTCAACGGCGGTGGCAGTATCAGCCAATGTTATGCGACGGGTGCGGTCAACAGTTATGACTCTTCCCGTGTCGGCGGTCTGGTGGGATGGAATACTGGCGGTATCAGCCAGTGCTATTCCACGGGTGCGGTCAACGGTTATGACGGCTCTTCCCGTGTCGGCGGTCTGGTGGGAGAAAACAACGGCAGTATCAGTATCATCAGCAATTGCTATTCGACGGGTACGGTCAGCGGTTATTCGGACGTTGGCGGGCTAGTGGGAAGTAGCTGGTGGTGCATTGTCAGCAATTGCTATTCGACGGGTACGGTCAGCGGTTCTTCGAGCGTTGGCGGGTTGGTGGGAGGCAACGGTGGCAGCAGCATCAGCAATTGCTATTCGAC
>JBAPXT010000202.1:0-13094 GCA_049284355.1 Sedimentisphaerales bacterium | reverse complement strand
ATTATCAAGTAGACGGAAATAGTCGTTTATACCGCTATATGGGCGATTTGTTCGGCAGCGATGAAACAATCGAGGAGTTTGTTTATTTCTCACAAGTTACACAGGCCCGCGGGGTCAAAGCATACGTCGAATATTTAAGAGCCCACAACTTCAGGAACAGCGGCGTATTATTCTGGCAGTTCAACGATTGCTGCCCCGCAATAAGCTGGTCGGCGATAGACTCGACCCGCGAACTAAAAGCACTTTATTATTATGCAAAGCGATTTTTCTCAAAGAAGCTGATTGCAGTTGTATCCGAACCTGTGAAATCGCCGTTCGATTTGCCGCTGGGACTGCGACCACTGGGCGTTGCTGTGATAAACGACAGCGAACAGCCAATAACTGCCACGCTAAATTGCCGACTGATAAATTTATTCGGACAGCCACTTGACCAAGTTGCGCTTTCTGTTGTAATTGCGCCATTTAGCACATTGACCTCACTGAAACTACCGAAAACAATCATCTCCCCTGCCCAACCAGACAAATGCTGCCTGCATCTTGCGCTAGACAGAAACGGGGAAAAAATTGCAGAAAACCTGTTCTTCTACCTGCCCGACAAATATATCGATTGGCCCAAAGTAGAAATCAGCAAGCGCTTTTCTCAAATAACCGACAAGCAATGGAAACTCAAACTAAAGACAAATGCAATCGCAAAAGATGTGCAAATCACCACCGCTGTGGCGGCACAATTCAGCGATAATTTTATGGATTTGGTACCCCCAGATGGGTTCGAGATAACAATCGACTGTGAGCAGGGCCTTTCTTCAATTGAGCCGGTATTGCAGCTACGCTGCCTTAAGTCGGTATTTTAAACTAATTAAAACATATCCTTAACGCTTAGGAGAAGGTCCATAAGGATTTACAGGCGACACGCCAGGATAAGGAACCATACCACCTTCAGTCCCCGGCACCGGAGCCTTCTTGCGTTCAGTCGTTTTGCCGCCCCAACCCCGCAAAGGTTCTTTCGATTCTTTTTCGGACTTTTTGATTTCATTAAACTTGTTCTGCAATGCTTCGTCCCAATACCTCGTTTTAATGGGCAAACGCTCTATATCCTTTCCATCAAAACTATAAAGCATGTCAAAAAAATGCCTGGCATGCAGATTATTTCCACCTGACCAATCATTTACAGGTATAATATCAACCAAAACTGCACCGGTAGCATAATCAACCATCTTAGGTACTGTAACTGCCTTTTTCTCTTCCTCTTCCGTAATCTTGCACTCACCAGCCTTGCCTATAAGTTCTCCCTGCTTGACTGTAAAGTCCTTACTGTACCAATAACCCAATACATACCTGGAGACCTGTACTGTTACAGACCTGGTGGCTTCCTGTATATCAGATGGGAAGAAGTACAACTTTCCCGGAATATCCACAGTCTCGGTTGTGTCAGAAAATTCACTCCATAAAATAACTTTGTTTTTCAGCGATTCGTCCTGCTTGCTGAATTGATTTGTGCCGGCTATGGGATTAAAAACACCCAATCGAACTCTGTACCGATAGCTCTTGCCAGGTTCGACAGTATCATCCTGTGCCCAGAACAACAAAGGCTTACCCATCTTGGCAATATCCGTGCTCTCGGTAATCGAAATTTCATCAAATTCTTTCTTAACATCGTCTATTGTTTTTGAAACTTCCTTACTTTTTTGCGGACGTTCCCTCTCGCTCTTGCGATCCGTCGGGCTTTTTCTCGGCAGTGTTTTTCTTACAGGTGAAGGAGCACTTAGTCCCTTTCCTGTTCCCGTTGCCGTTACAGTTGCTGTTGCCGTTCCCGTTGCCGCTCCCATCGGCGTCCCATACGGATTCGCTGCTCCTGCTGCCGGGCGTGTTTTTGCCCCTGCTGTCCTGCTGCGCTGCTCTGAGCGTTCTCCCTCACGTTCTTCTTTTTTTTCTGCAGCGACCTCGCGCCTTTCTACCACATCCATTTCTCTCTGATACTGCACATATTTCCTATGTAACGAAGGAGGAAACCACTCTTCTTTTGCAGAAGCAATCTGATAAGCCTCCGGCTGCAACAGATTCATTCTCACTTCTGCATCATCAAATTGAAGCCGACGCACCTTTACCCCGCCTGGCGGCAAATCATTAACAGATTCTATAACCTCAAACATTTTTTTGTGGCGGTCGATTTTGCTTCGAGGCACGGTTTGCCAATCGCTCCAACTGCCGTCGGAAAGCAACTTCTGTCTTTGTAGTTGCACAGCTGCAAAAACCGGCCTTGCAAAGCAAGGGTCCCGCCAATCCTGCTGAACATTCTCACCGGCAAAACTTTCTTTAAACTTTTTATATAGCCCAGAAACATCAAACTTCGCTTCCACAGTAACAAAATCGATATCATTCGGCTCACTATTATCTGAGCCATAAGCATTTTCCTCATTAATCTCAATGTTGGGCACATAAGCCACTGTTCTGATGTGCTCAACCGATACGTCGTTGACTTCACCAATCAATGGAACACTATATACTCTGTTATCACTTATGTCCCTTGAACTAATAATAGGCTGCGGCAGACTGAGGTTAGTGTTAATGTCACTTATAGATGAGTTGAGCAGAGCAACAAAATCATCAACTCGCGGCTTATATGGCTGTTTTGGCTCCGGCTTGCGGTTTAGTTTGTTCTCCATCGCTTCGGCCTGCTTGCTTATGATATAATTATCAATAGCACCAGGGTCAAACTTATTATCGTCATATTTGACGTAATCGGGGCTGAACAAAACACGGGTAACAAAAAGCCAGAGACACACAAGCCCCGCAATAGCCAAAACTATCTTCTCAACATGTTCTTCGAAAAAGTTACTGCTTTTTTTGCTCATGTTTTTCGCAATTTGCCTAACGCTTCAAGAATTCACGTTCCTGCCTGCACTTCGGGCTTCTTCAGTAATTTTTTAACCGATTCCGGCTTAATCTCATCGTAGCCGCTCTTGTCAAAGATATATTCGCAAATTAAATCCAATTCCACCACAGCATCCTCGCCATAGCGGTAGAAATTATGAGTTGCATCCTTCCGGTCAATCGACCTTATATTACTTTCTAAAACCGTTATTTGATTATGCTTGAAAACTTGTTCTTGCTCTTTGCCGGAAAACCCTCTGAACCTATGCTGCTTGGCACTGCAAAGCTGTTGCACAAACGGCAAGACCGCCTTTGTACTAACTACAACAACAACATTAAAATGCACAACATCAATATCATCATTGCAAAACCTTCCTGTGGGTGGTTCTGCAAGCGCCCCTTCAATCGAAAGAACATAATGTGGTCTTGCGGCCGTTTTTTTACTGCCCCCCCTATCACCAAGGGCAAAGTTCACATCAAGAAGCCGCTTCACCGGCGACGTAAAAACGCTGTTCGACCCTGAATCCATAGCACCTATCGTATCAAAAACATCTTCGATGATCCAATAAGCTAACTGCCAATACCAGCAATCCTCAACTGCTGTATCCATCCCTGTATATTTATACTCTTCCCAGAACTCATATCCACTCAAATCCATCGTATTAGCATAAACAGACGCAGACTCTGCCTTCTCTCGGCAAAGAACGTTCGTTATCGTAGTGTCAACCTCACTCAACCTTTCCATTCCTATGCTCCAAGCCTGCCCCCCACGAGAACGTGGTGAAGAATTGGAGCCCTGTAAACCTTTCTGCAACTCGGCATCCGTGGGACAGTCAAGAGCATTAACATGGGTAATTAGTTTATCTATCGCGCCGCAAAACCGCTGGCCGAACTCCTTGAAAATCAACGTGGAGGTATCCTTAGGCTCAGGAAATATTTTATAACTTAATAACGGCCTTTGACTGCTTTGCTTGGCTAAAAGTGCTATTTGATTAGCATCTCTCTCATAAGCCTGCTGATACCCCTGCTCAACCTCCCATTGGTTACGGGAAACAGCACTTTTGCTCAGAGACTGAATTCTTTGGCCTATAGAAATACTCTCCTCTTCTATCTGTTTCTTGAGCTTACTGCTAATTAATTGGGTAGGTATAAAAAGAAGTACAGCAATCAGCATTATAATAACCGGCAGTATCAGGGATGAATAGTTCCCAAGAAAACTTAATTTCTGTATAAGGTCTTTAAATTTGGAAATATCCATTTCGGGTCACCAATCTATTCTGTTTTTTTGCTCTTTTATTGCGCTGTTTCTCCGGTCAAAATGCCTTTATAACCTTATAGGTCAATCTCTTTGATTTTCTTCCCCGGCTCACTTTTGCGTTCTTCGGTCTTCTGCGTTTTCCCAGTTCCCTTAATTTCCTCAGGTGCCTTAATTCCCTTAGTCTCCTTCGGTGCATCCTTCCAGATAAATTTAACATCTAATTTGAACCAGTGGTCATTAACCTTATAAACAACTTTGCCAGACCTGTCGACTCTCTTTGCTCCGTTATCGTCCATCTCGGCAACTTTACTTATAATCTCCCTTGTCATAGGGTCAATCAAGACCCGCTCGCTACTATCTTTACGTTCAATCGTTTTTTCAGATTCGGTATCTTCAATGCCTATCCCCGCGGGCATTGTAGCCGTCGGATCTACTTCACCTGTTTCCAACTTGAAATGCTCAATCTCGGCTTTTTTGTACAGTTCAAACGGATTTTTCCAGTTAACAATATCGTCAAGATGCAGCAGTCGAGTAATAACTCCCCATTTATTCGGATCGCCTTCCACTCCGGTGGGGTCCATCAGTTCACCCAAGTTCTTATAGGGACTGTATCCGGTTATAGTTACCACAAATCCAGGGCCAGTTTCAACCTCTTTCACACCCTTCACAGTGCTCCTCTTAGAATACTCTTTTTGAACAAACTTGGGTTTCGCTCCACCTTGCATAGTGTATGGGTTGAAACCAGCAGCCTTACCAGGTATGGCCCCGCTCGTTTTACTTCCACCTCCCCGCACCATGAAATCTGCGGCACCAAATTGTGCGGAGGCAACATCATCTATAAAGTAAATTGACATACCCGTTACAAATATTTGCTTCCGCTCGTCGCGGGGAATTCCCCTAATCGTTTCTATATCACCGTTGGCAAAAGCCTTATAGAGCTCTTTTTGCTGGGGATTATTTTTTTCGTTCGGCAAGACTGAAATTAAGGTTTGTTGCAATAGTGGAATTGCGTCACGATAGTTAAAAGGTTTAAGTTCTTTTTCTATTATCGCCTCGTATTGCAGGCCCTTGCCTTCCTGGGCTTTGAGTTCGTTATCGGCCTGCCTGGCAACGTTAATGATATTGTTGAGCTTTTGTCGAGCTTGATTATTATTTGCATAATTGATTTTATCCAGAGTGGTCCTGGCGAAACACATAAGTGAAACCAGCAACACCGCAGCCGCCGCAGCAGTAAAGTACCTGGTTTTACCTGTCCAAGTCATCGACCTGGCAATACTGCGGGGCAACAGATTACTCTCTATCTTGGCCAGGCCTAAACCTTGTAAAGCAAGGCCATAAACAATACCAAAATCACAAACACTCTCATGAAATTTTGCTGCTGATACAGATGAACTTATCGTAAGTTTCTTAAACGAATCCGGCCTTTCAATAGGTATTTGCAGCGTCTGCTCTATGTACTTGAGCAAGCCGCGCATCTTCGTTCCGCCGCCGAGAGCAATAATCTTCGATAACTTGGTGTTAGGGTTAGAACTATTGTAAAAACCCAGTGAGCGTTGGATTTCAGAGGCTAAATCCGTAAAAACCGGCTTCATCGCCTGGAACACCTGACGGGCATACTTGCTCATCGGAGCAGTGCGTTTTAGTTTTTCAGCTTTTTCAAAATTAAGTTTAAACGCATCCATTATCGCCTTGGTAAAAGCATTACCCCCCATAGGGACACATCTTTGCCAAACCATCGATTTTGTATAGACAACCAAATCGCTGTTTTCCGCACCTATGTTAAGAACAACGGTGGCTTGATTGTCGGACTTACCCAAATCACTGTATTCGTACAATGCGTAATTATACAGAGCCATCGGCGCCATCTGAACACAGCTGACCGTCACATTTTCTCTGGCAAAATGCTCCAATACTGAGCTGACTACCTCGCTCTTAATCGCAAAAATACCCACTTTTGTTTCAGGACTATCAGTCTCTGTCATCAACTGCCAATCCCACTGCACATCATTGATATCAAAAGGAATCTGCTGAGCCGCCTCAAACCTGACGATTTCAGGAATGCGCTTCGACTCAACAGGAGGCAGTTTCACAAACCGTGCAAAACTGTTCTGGCTCGGCACAGAAACAACTATATCGTCCCTGCCCAAATCGTTTTGTTTTACAAACTGGCGCAAAGTCAGTGCAATCAGCTCATCCCTTTCTTCCGGCTTTACCCCACTTCCGGTAAGAATCTTGCCGTGCTGGATGTTGTCGAAGCCGATTACTTCAACAACATCTCCTGCATTTCTTAATCGCAATGCTTTCAGGGAATTAGTGCCTATATCTATCGCCCAAACCGAACTGTATTCCGACGCCATAATCAACCCTCGTACTTATGGTCCGAACATGATTTGAATAGTGTTGTAAAGCTCACCTTAACAATTATATATTATACTATATTATGAAAACTTTTGCCATAAATACTGTTGGTTGTAAAGTCAACCAATATGAAGGCCAGCAGATTCGGGAGCTGCTCGAACGGGTCGGACTCAACCAGGCAACATCTAAAAGCGAGCCCGATTTAACTGTTATCAATACCTGCTGCGTAACTCTATCCGCATCTGCAAAGAGCCGACAACACATCCACAAAGCCCAAAAACTAAATCCTAATGCTATTATAGTCGTTTGCGGCTGTTTACCAACAGTACAAACAGGCGAACTAAACAACCTCGGTAAAAATATCCATCTGATTAGTCATCGAGAAGCCGTAGCTGAAACTTTAAGCCAAATAGTCAATAACGGCAAAACTGCTTTAAGCTCCCAAATCCTTCAATCAGACCAAAACACTATAATTAAAGCAGAAAACAGCTCTAAAATCAAGCTTAAAAACAAATTGGACGAGCTGCCGGAACTTACTCAATTAACAGCATTTAAGGGCCATACAAGGGCTTTTTTAAAAATTCAAGACGGCTGCGACGGATATTGCAGCTATTGTATTATACCCAAAGCCCGCCCTTTCGTACACAGCAAGCCGGCTGAGGCGGTACTCCAGGAGGCGCAAGCCCTTGTCGAAGCAGGTCATAAGGAAATCGCCGTAACAGGCATATTTGTCGGCGCTTACGGCCAAAAAAGCGTGAGGCGAAAAAGCTGGGATGGCCAACAAAACAGATTGGCAGATTTGCTCGATAAAATGGGAGAAATACCAAATCTCGCAAGAATAAGAATAAGTTCACTGGAGCCGGGCGATGTAACATCGCGATTGCTCGATATTTTCTGTAAGCATCATAAGATTATGCCGCACCTACACTTGTCACTGCAGTCAGGTTCAAACGCAGTCTTAAAAAAGATGTGCAGACAATACAGTGCCGACGAATTTAAAGAGAAGATTGAGTTAATCAAGAAGCGGCTCGACAGGCCTGCTATAACTGCTGATGTCATCGTTGGTTTTCCGGGAGAAACGGATGCTGACTTTGAGGCAACTGCTGAGCTGGCAAAGGAAACGGGCTTTGCAAAAATGCATGTTTTTAGTTTTTCAAGACGGGCAGGCACGGCAGCGGCAGGTCTGCAAGGTACTGTAAATAATAGAGTTATGAAGGAGCGTTCACAAATATTGCGGGATTTGGATGCCGAGCTGGGTTATAAATTTCGGCAGCAATTTGTGGGAGAAGAGGCGGAAATTTTGGTGGAAAATAGCGATGGGCAGTGTAAAGGCAGAAGCGAAAGATATTTTATGGTCTACCTTGAAAACTCGCCTCGCTCGCCTTACGGCGAAGCGGGTTCGAATAAAAAGCCACAAAAAGGTGAAATAGTAAAAGTTAAGCTGGTTAAAAATGGGGTAAATGGGGTAATTGGGCAAATATGTGAATTTTTGTAGGGGCAGACCTGCGTGTCCGCCCCGACCTTCTTAAAATCACCGCACTCGTCACGGCGGAGGCCATGCCGTAGCCGAACCGAGGCCGAGAAGAAAGAGTGTAGAGGGACGTACCTGTTCCCAATAGGCCTCAAGTTGCACCGGAGCCAATTATTAGTCAAGAGGATGAATTCAAATTTATAATCTGCCCACTAGCACTATTCTTTACTAAGCAATCAAGGAGAGGGAACATACTGCCAAGAATTGTCAAAGGAATTATATTTCAACTGCGAATTCGGAGGAGCATATTGCCATTTGTTATCAAGGTAATTATATTTCAATTGCCAATTATCACGCTCCATATCGTTCCAACGCTGTTGCCGTTCAATATCATCAAGTCGGTTCATCATCTCTTGCCGCTGCCTCTGTTGCTGTTGAGCCAAATCTTTCTGCTGTTGCTGGGTTGCTATTAACTTACGTTTTACTTTCTCGGTGGTTGCAAACGCTTCGGCAGCATAGTTCGTATGAATTGGGTCTCCAGATTCAATTATCAATCTCAGACGAATAGATTCTCTCTCAGATTCAGTAAGATTAGCGGCATCGTGAATAATTTTAAACTTACCCTCTAAATTTTCATTCCAAGTGTTAATCTTAGTCATATTAAGGGCATATTTTTGCTGGGCACTTTGAACTAAGATAGGGTCGCCTTGTTGTCCGTTCACTGCTCCGGCATTAGCCATATCTTTCTCATAATCCATCTTAGCCATATCCTGATATAGTTTATATCTGAGGTTAAAATCTTCCAAAGCATCTTTAGGTGAAGCAACAAGAGTCTGAGAAATTTGAGATTTTTTGATTTCTGGAATCTCTTGTGGTTTGTTTGTGTCGGTATAAATCCAAGTGTAGCCTTTATCTTCAGCATAAACATATCCGGTTGCGCCAGACGGCCAATTGTATTTGTCATAAATCGGTTGGTTAGTAGTTTGTTTGGTGGGAATGTTGAAGACTTCTTCTTCAGGTAGAGAAGAAAGCTTGGGCTTGGGCTTGGGCTTGGGCTTGGGCTTGGCCTCTATTGCCTCTGTTTGATTTGCTACTGATGATGATATATCAGAACGCTCTTGGTTTGGTATTTCAGTAACATTTTTGGGGGATAACTGTGTTGGTTGTTCTGTCTCTATAACAGTATTCTTTGTTCGGCCACAGACGCCCATATAATAGCTGACAATAGCAACAAGCGAAACTGCTATGACAGCAAAAACCTTTGAATTTATTTTCACAATCCACCCCACACCTAATCTTTTGTCTTATAAGGGCTTACAAATTTTAAGCCAGCGGTGTAATTCAAGAGTGCCTATACTTAAAGGGATTTATAGCTTTTTCTATCCTGATTATCGGCTTTCTAAGTGGCTTACTTAACAGAGGTATGGGGGTGGTAGCAGGGATTTTGAAAGCTACTGACGGTGGTAATATGCCGTCTCCAATTTTTTGCTCTGGGGTATAGTGTCAATTCTTTTTCTTCTGAGAGGTCAGAATCAATCCGCCTGTTATAACAGCGACCATAATCCATTGAACAAATAAACGTGAAACATCAATTAGCATATCAGTATTGTTAAGTATAAACATATATCCCTTAAAACATCTTGTCTCTGTCTCCCCTTCCCCCACTAAGTTTACCACACCGCCGTCATACATTGAGGGAGGGAACAGTCCCATTAGAATAAAAACTACAATCCCAATCCAAAGGCAAATTTTCTGTTTTCGGCTCATTTTACACTCCACACCTGAATCTTAATCTTTCTTGTTTAACTGGTCATATTCACGTTCTCCGTCCTCAGTGAAGTCAAATTTACCATCGGAACGCTTATACACAAGTCCAAGCTCAATAAGTTCATTTAGAACATCAAGAGAAAGAGTCACAACCTCTGATGTCCTGCCAAGTTTAAGGAGACCCTCTTTCTGTTTGTCTGTAAGACGAAGCATTATTTAATTCCTTTCATCAATTCCGTCAGTGTTTTTTTTGATTGTAAGTTTTATATCCCGCCAATCAAAATATGGACTTTCCGCAATTAATATGTCGGCTGGAAATGATGGACACTTAAGACTAAAGGCGTGGAATGACGGAAAGAGGATTCCTGCTTGCGAAGGAATGACAAATGGAATTGGTGGGGCAAGCCCCACCCTACAATTATGACTGTCTAAAAACTCTCTGTGTCCTCTGCGGTAAATTCTTTTCTTGTTGACTTTTCTTCGAAAATATGCTAAAATTCCCGCCAGTTTGCAAGAAAGCAAACTTCAAACCGCCCAGTAGGGCAAGGTCTTTAGGGTTAGCAAACCCAGTTCAATAATCTATTAAAATTCGTTTATATCGATTATCCGATTTCGTGTTTCGGATTTATCTCCGCTTTTTGTCTGCCTTAAGCGGAAAATTCAATCAAAAAAGAGTTAATTATGCGAAACGAACCCAAACAAAGCCAATCTTATCCCGCTGTCCGCCATAGCTTTAGCGACGGCGGAAGCGCAGTCGAGGGATCTATCAAAACAACTGTCCGCCGTCCTGTCCGGGCGCAGGATTAAGGATTATCCTTATTGCGTTAAAATCGGCTGGGGTATAATATAACGCGATATTGTATTGCGCAGAGGTACTGAAAAATGTTTGGGAAACCGATTTCGCTATTTAGTCTGTTCGGATTCAAGGTCAAATTAGATGTTTCCTGGTTTATCCTGGGAATTCTAATAGCGTGGTCTTTAGCAACAGGCGTCTTTCCAGAATACCTGCCCGGCCTTGGCGTAACGGCCTACTGGTGGATGGGAATAGCCGGGTCGCTGGGCCTTTTAGTGTCTATTGTTTTTCATGAATTTTGTCATTCAATCGTTGCCAGATATTACGGGCTATCAATGAAAGGTATTACACTGTTTATCTTCGGGGGCGTAGCAGAAATGGAAAATGAGCCGGAAAGTCCAAAGGTTGAATTCCTGATGGCGCTTGCGGGGCCGGTATCCAGTGTACTGCTGTCCGGGGTTTTCTATGCGCTCGTGACGGCTGGAAAGAGTATTGGCTGGGCGAAACCAGCAAACGGGGTGCTGGGTTACCTTGCGTGGATAAATCTTATCTTAGCCGGCTTCAACCTTGTGCCCGCCTTTCCGCTCGACGGCGGCAGGATACTGCGCTCGATTCTCTGGGCGGTAAAGCACAACCTGCGATGGGCCACACACATAGCATCGTCTCTGGGGTCGGCCTTCGGGATATTAC
Source organism: Sedimentisphaerales bacterium (assembly GCA_049284355.1). GTDB lineage: Bacteria > Planctomycetota > Phycisphaerae > Sedimentisphaerales > Anaerobacaceae > CAIYOL01. The sequence goes on along the minus strand of JBAPXT010000202.1, from coordinate 1,886 downwards.
TAATCGTTCTGGGGGTAATCAACTTTATCGGAGGCAACTTCATCGGCGGGCTGTGGTATTTCCTTATAGGAATGTTCGTCCGGTCAGCATCGCAGATGTCTTACAGGCAGCTTATAATCAGAAAAGCACTGGCAGGCGAGCACGTCGGGCGGTTTATGAAGTCTGAGCCTATAAGCGTGTCGCCATCGATTACCCTGTCAGAGCTTGTTCAAGACTATTTTTATAAATATCATTACAAGATGTTTCCCGTTCTGGAAAACGGTCAAGTCAAAGGATGCGTAAGCACCAAGGAGGTAAAACAAATTCCTCATGAACGGTGGAGCGACTATAGGGTCGCAGATATAGTAAAACCGTGCTCAAGAGAAAATACTGTTTCAGTGCAGGAGGACGCCATCAAGGCCCTGAGCCTGATGAGCAGCACAGGAAACAGCAGACTGATGGTGCTGGACGGCGAAAAAATCGCCGGGGTCGTAACACTGAAGGACTTATTGCAGTTCTTAGCACTTAAAATCGACCTTGAAGAAAAAGATGAAATCAAAATCCCGTATTAGCGATGTTTATCCTTTATAGTCATTTTCCAAAGGTGCACTTCAGGACAGAGGGGGCTGGCTTAAAACAAAAAAGTAGTTATAATTGCGGTTATGGCTGAGATTAAGCAAAAACTTATTACGTTAGTATTAGGGAAGGTTTCGCGAGAACTGGCGGGGGAAGTTTTTAATCCTGCGGTTATCGCGAGTTCGCCGGTGTATTATAAAGCCGCTGTGCCAAAACAGGTAATCGTGGGGCAGGAAAACTTCACCATCGGCGGCAAAGAAGTAACATTTCACCTGCGTGGATACCAGCCAGATGTGCTCCTGATACAGACGACAATAGAGGTTGAAAATATATTTCATAAGGAGGGCATTTTCGCACTGGAGAAGCAATCATACGAGCACTCATACCGCATACTGAAAGAATACGGGGGCGATACGCTGTTCAGCGAGGAGTACTCGGTCTTTGCCGTTACCCATTACCAGGGAGACCCGGACCAGTTTCTCAAACATCGGGACGTCATTGTCTCGCTTTTGAAATCCGAGATACTGGACCTTGACCCGCAGGAGGTGCAATATACGTTAGGCAGCAAGATAAAATACGGCAATAACGATTTGTCGATAATCGACTGGGACGGGGCGTTTCTGTTCGACCCGGCCGGCGATATCGAAGAGGACATGGAACTGCTGACGCTTGCGAACCTGCAGCTTCTGAGATACAGGGTCCTCGACCATCAGCTTGACGGAAGATTAGCGAGAATGGCGGAGCTGGTGCGCAACATTCCCGTCAGCGGATTGCGGCTTCGGGGAAAAGAGATGGCGCAAAAGATGAAGGAAACGATGGAAATACGAATGGGTTCCATTTCGGAACTGCAGCGGCTGGAGCGCGATATAAAACTTATCGGAGACTGGTACTCAGCAAGGTTTTATGAGTTAGCTGCGGCGAAATTTAAAATCGAGGAGTGGCGAAAAACCATTCGCAGCAAACTCGAATCGTTAGAAGATACGTATTCGTTAGTTATCGGGAACTTCACGGTCTCGGTAAAACATCGCGCGGAGTGGGCGCAAATCATTGCGTTTTTTATTCTGCAAATCGGGTGGTTTGTCCTGCTTGTTATCGAACTTCTGCGTTTTATGGGAAGGTGATAAGAGCAAGGGTCGCTTTTTATTTTTTCTGAGGTTTGCCGATTTCGACTTCTGGTTTTTTGCTGTTTTAGCTTTTTTATTCGCTTCTTCTGCTTTCTTTGCTTATTTTGCTTTTTTCGCTTTTTCCCTCTTTTCCGTTTCTTTCGCAATTCTGATTTTCTCTTTTTCCTCTTCTTTCTTTTTCTCTACGGCCTCAGGGATTGTCAGAAG
>JBAPXT010000201.1:0-2653 GCA_049284355.1 Sedimentisphaerales bacterium | reverse complement strand
GACGAAAGGGAAGCAGTCATTAGTAAAATCAGAACCGGTTTGAAGGAGACTATTCACGAATTGGAATCGGTTGAAAAGCAGATACATTCTTATGAAATACCGGAGAGCGGTAAGTCGGTGTTTTATTACCAGGCAAAAACACTGGATTATGGTATTTCGACGAATAAAGCGGCGTTGAAATGGTTCAATAAACTGGCTTCCGAGTCACAGAGTCAAGATAAATAAAATCGTAATAATTTCTCCTTTTTCGAGTTTTGGAAAGATTGCTTAAAGTTGGGTCTAAACAGGTCTGTTGCTGTCAAGCGAAAATGTCACCCTAATTGTTAAGCGATTATGTCACCCCTGTTTATCAACAAATTGTCTGTATTTACCAAACCAAGGATGATCCACCGGTGGTTTCCGATAACATCTTGGCGCAACAGTTGCAGTGAAAACAAGCTCTCTGATTTTAGCGGGTTCCATTGGAGCTGGCCTGGTATTCAAGCATCTACCCTGGTAATAGACTGTTAGATTTCCGTCTAGTCCCTCATGTACTGTAACCTTGCAACGGGCATAACTCAGCCTTTCTTCTGTTGGTAATATTTGCAGCCGGTATTTCCCAAAACGGACCACGTTATCACTTCCCGCTACTCTGGAATATTTGAAGCAAAAGTACTCGTCGGGATTGAAGCTGCTATCCGGTTTTATATAAGCCGATTCCTGTTCTACTGCCGCAATCGCAAATTTTTGGTTGTAACGTGACAGAAAATCAGCCAATACTTGATTAGCTTCCTCTATTGTTTTTGTTCCGGCTAACCTTAGTTCACTCACCAGCCTATCCTGAAAAGTCCCCCACAATCTTTCGATTCTTCCTTTTGCCTCCGGGGAATTGGCAGCGATAGAAATAATCCCCAATTCCTGCAACAATCTGCCAAACTGAGTAAAATGTTTCTTCCCTGTCAATTCATCCTCTATTGCAGACGTTTTATCATCATTAACCTGGAATACACTATAGTGATCATGGTACAAAGCCTGAGGGATGCCCTGTCTGAGAATGATCTCTCGTAGCATCAAGAAATATCCGCGACTATCCTCTTGCTCCTGAAATATGGCGCAAGGAACGCTACTGGTGGCATCATCAATCGCCCCAATCAGGCTTAATTGTGGTCCTCGCCCTTCCAGCCAGTCATGTGGGCTGCCATCTATCTGTAACAGCATTCCTTCCCGTGGGTAGCGCTCCCGACGGCTACGATGTTTTGGCGGGCGCCTCTTCCGGGGACTTCTTATCCCGGCTCCAAGTAGAATATTTCGCACTGATGATCTTGAGATGACAATATCCTCACGCTCGGCTAAGCATTCGGTAAGGTGCTGATGATTAAAACCAGTGTATTTGGAGCTGGCCAGGGATACAACTTGTTGCTTTAATCTATTTTCAATAGCATTGTATGGCTTCCTGCCCCGGTTTCCATGTGCCAACGCCGCAACACCCTCCTTCCGGTAAGCGGCTAACAGTCTTCTTATGTGGCGCAATGATACTCCCATTATTCCAGCTGCCTGTATCCCTGTGATTACCCCCTTCTCTGTTTCTACTAAAATCCCCACTCTCTTTTGTTCTTTTCTGTTCAATGTCACTCTTCCTTCCATGGTGACATTTTCCCTTAACTGTTAGACGGTGACAAAATCGTATAACTATAACAATATATCCACTGTAAACTTTACAGGATACAAATATTTTGTTATCCTTGCTGCTAGCAAGAATTAAAATGGGTTAGATTAATCTAACGAGCGTCGCGTAATAAAAGTAAAAAGGGGTAAATGAGATGACAGATGTCAAACGCGTGTTCAAGGTAAAAGGAAAGCCATTCTACCCTCTAGGCCGGCACCGCATCTATATGGCCGGATATGTGGCACGTGATGAAGCTGAAATTGAAGCAAATTTAAAGGCATCAGGGGAGTGTCACGCTAATACCGTATGTCATGCTATTTTCTGGGATGAGATTGAACCCGAAGAGGGGAAGTTCGACTTCGCCAGCGTAGATACGGTTATCAAGCTCGCCCGAAAATACGACCTGAAATTAATCTTTTTATGGTTTGCCGTCTGGAAGAACGCTGTGATGGACTACGCCCCGGAGTGGATGAAGGCTGACCCGCAGCGTTTTAAGAGAGTGATATGTCCCACCGGTAAGAGTATCTGGGTGCTTTCCTCGCATTGCCGGGAGAATCTAGAGGCTGATAAAAAGGCATTCACGGCGCTCTGTAAACATCTGAAAGACACCGACACTGAGCAAACCGTTATAGGACTGCAGATTGAAAATGAACCTGGTATCATCGGCAGTGAACGTGATTACAGTCCCGAAGGCCAGGCTGAGTTCGATAGCCCGGTACCAGCCAAATTGATGTCTGCAATGAAAGCAAAAGGCAAAGGTGAAGCATACGACCTATGGCAACAGGCAGGAGGCAAAAAATCCGGTACCTGGCCGGAAATATTCGGTGTCGATGCCGGAGAGTGCATGACCGCCTGGAGTATTGCCAAATTCATCAATGAAGTATCCAAAGCCGGGAAAACGGCCTACGATATCCCGATTTTTATCAATGTCTGGGGAATGGAGCAAAACTGGTGGCCGATTCCGGGAGAATCCTATCCGTCGGGCGGTCCGGTTCATAAAGTATTAGA
>JBAPXT010000200.1:0-1968 GCA_049284355.1 Sedimentisphaerales bacterium | reverse complement strand
TCCTATGTGTTCCTAACCTTTTGTATCGCTCCTAATCAGCAGGTTCTGAGTTCCCTTCTCAGGCGGCTCAGTTTTGCCATACTTAATGGATTGCTTACCTTTTTCTCTACCCTGCCCCGTCATAGCTATCTCCACCCAAACTGGTTAGACTAGCAACCGACTAATAATGCAAGCAGGATATTTTGCCCTGAATCAGCGATTCCGCTTTAGCGAGCTTCACCCGGAGGGTGGAACATAGGCATCACAAAAGCAAGGTTTCACGTTCGGCGCATGTTCAAAACAGAATATAGCTGTTGTATAGTAGAAGAAACCAAGTAAACCGAGGTTTCGCCGATGAAAAAACAGCTATTCAAAGCCCGCCCTGCTTTTCAGATTGAAGCTACTGAAGAACCTCTCATAGCCAGAGCAGGACTGGTGTTGCCGTATGAAATGGCTAAGGCTCTAAAACTACCGCAAATAATTGATCAAGAATTACCGCCAGCAGGAAGCGGTCACGGATATAGACCGTCTCAATTTGTGATGCCTTTAATATTGATGTTGCATGGTGGCGGTAAAACGCTCGAGGATTTGAGAGAAATAAAGGGAGAGATAAGTCTACGCAAGCTCATGGATATGGAGGGAATGCCCGCTTCCTGTACGGTAGGCGATTGGCTGAGGAGAATGGGTGGAGATAGTCGCGGGATTTTGGGGTTGGGTAAGACAAATGACCATTTAGTAAAGAAAATACTGAAAAAAGATCCCAGGACGGAATATTCCTTAGATCATGACGCTACTATTATCGAGACCGAAAAGGAAGAAGCACAATACACTTACAAGAAAGAGAAGGGTTATCAGCCCTTTCTAGGTTTTTTGTCTGAATTGGGCATAATTTTAGATGACGAATTTCGGGATGGTAATGTACCCCCCGGATTCGGGGCGTTGGAATCTCTAATACGCTGTAATCAAAAGATGCCCAAAGGGAAGAGGATCGCATATCTTCGCGCCGATAGTGCATCCTATCAAGCCAATGTGATGAACTACTGCTTCGGAGACAAGACTCGAAAGAAGATTATATTTACCATTACCGCCGATAAGGATGAGGCGGTAATGGCAGCCATCAAAGTGATACCGCCAAAGGAATGGCAGCCTTATAAAGATGATAGAGAAATAGCTGAAACGATCCATACTATGGGAAAAACGACAGAAGCCTTTCGTTTGATTGTGCAGCGCTGGCCCAAGTTACAGGGAGAATTATTCGATAAAGAGCCTTATGGTTATCATGTAATCGCTGCTAATCGTGAGGAGAAAGCCAGGGAAGTGATTGCGCTTCACAATCAACGAGGAGAAGTGGAGAACAACTTCAAAGAGCTTAAGCAGGGCTTTGGCATGGATTGGATGCCCTGTGGAGAAACCCAGGCTAATGCAGTCTTCTTCAGGATAGGGGTAATCGCCTATAATCTTTTCCAGGCAATGAAGCTGTTAAGTTTACCGGTATGGTGGCGAACTGCAACCCTAGCCACTGCCAGATGGAAACTTTATCAGATAGCCGCAAAGGTTGTATATCACTCTCGGATGTTAATACTTAAGCTATCTGCCGCTATCGAAAAAATAAGCTTATTCCGTCAGGTCTGTGATAAATGCATTCAGATGGGTTACGGATAACCGAAGATAAACCGAATTGTCATAAATAGAAAAACCTATTCTTGCTCAAGAAGAAGATTGAACTATGCCTTCAAGAAGCTAAAAGCCGTTTGACCCTGCCAATTTAATAGCCAGGTACCTTGTTTTTATCAATTTAATAAGTCCACGATCCAGTTAAAGTGGCCGGATCTGAAGAAAGCATTAATCTTAAACTGTTTTTATATGTTTTTAAGTCGTAAATAAATCAATCGCTGATTTTGGGTGTCAATTCGTACTTGATACGGAATCCAGTAGAAAGAATCATCAAATATCAATAAACAAGAAAATACGAAATACTAATATCTAAAT
>JBAPXT010000199.1:0-24087 GCA_049284355.1 Sedimentisphaerales bacterium | reverse complement strand
GAGTAATCCACACGCTTGCCGAGCAGATTTTCGCGGAATCGACCCTGCTTACCCTTAATCATATCGGTCAAGCTCTTCAACGGCCGACTATTACTACCGAGGACCGGCCTGCGGCATCTGCCGTTGTCCATCAGCGAATCAACTGCCTGCTGCAGCATCCTCTTCTCATTGCGAATAATCACCTCGGGGGCATTGAGGTCTATAAGCTTTTTCAAGCGGTTGTTACGATTGATAATCCGCCTGTAAAGGTCATTCAGATCGCTGGTTGCAAAGTTGCCGCTTTCAAGAAGAACCAAAGGACGCAAATCCGGCGGAATAACGGGAACAACTTCAAGTACCATCCACTCGGGCTTGTTATTGCTGCTCCTGATTGAGTTGACCGTCTTAAGACGTTTCGTAAGGTCTTTGATTTTCTGGCTGCTGTTGGTTCTGCCTATAGCAGCTCTTAGCTCATCGCCCAAAGCATCGAGGCCAAGATTTGTCAACAGGGTTTTGATGGCTTCGGCGCCCATCGATGCCTTAAACGCATTGCCGTATTTGTTCATTCCCTCACGGTATTCTTCTTCGCTAAGCAGTTGACCCGACTTTAACGGGCTCTGCCCAGGGTCAGTAACAACATAATCCTGAAAGTAAATTATTTTTTCTAAGTCCGATGCTCTCATTGCCAAAAGAGTGCTAAGATGGTTCGGTATAGCCTTGAAAAACCATATGTGCACCACCGGCGCCGCAAGATTGATATGGCCCATCCGCTTGCGCCGAACGCGACTATGCGTGACCTTGACCCCGCAGCGGTCACAAATTATCCCCTTGAACTTGGTGCCTTTGTATTTGCCGCAGGCACATTCCCAGTCTCGCTCAGGACCAAAGATTCGTTCGCAGAATAAGCCGTCTTTCTCCGGCCGATATGTACGGTAGTTGATAGTCTCAGGCTTGCGCACCTCGCCAAAAGACCAGCTACGAATATCATTGGGACTGGCCAATGAAATCTTGACCGAACTATAATCATTAATGCGATCGTATATATCTCCCAACATTTAAAGCTGACTCCTTAATATTATATATGGCAGCCGATGACTCGTTTTCCTTCTTTTGACAATTCACGCATTACATTTATAAAGCAGCGCTTCCAAGTCGTTTCTTTTCAAGTTGAATATTCATTCCCAATCCTCTTATTTCATTACACAACACATCAAAGGAAAGTGGCGTGCCGGCTTCGAGCCTGTTTTGGCCTTTGACCATTGATTCATAGATTTTTGTTCGGCCCTCAACATCGTCACTTTTGACCGTCAGCATCTCCTGTAATGTAAAAGCTGCTCCGTAGCCTTCCAAAGCCCAAACTTCCATCTCGCCGAATCTCTGTCCGCCGGTTCTGGCCTTGCCGCCTAACGGCTGCTGTGTAATCAGACTGTATGGGCCGGTTGCACGGGCGTGGATTTTGTCGTCAACAAGGTGATGCAGTTTCATCATATAGATGTATCCTATGGTCGCTGTCTGGTCGAACGGCTCACCTGTCCTGCCGTCATATAATTGAGTCTTCAGCGTTGGCGGAACATTTATAAAAAACTCATCAGCAGGCGGCGGCTGTTTATTTGCTTCCAGCTCGGTCCTCCGTTTGCTCATAAGCTCGTTTGCTTCGACTGTGAGCTTTTGGATATCATCCTCAGTAGCACCATCGAAGACCGGCGTAACAGCACTAAAGCCCAATACCTCTGCCGCCCAGCCAAGATGGGTTTCGAGAATCTGGCCGACATTCATCCGGCTTGGCACACCGAGAGGATTCAACAAAATATCCAAAGCCGTGCCGTCCTCGAGGAACGGCATATCTTCTTCGGGCATAATCTTGGCGATAACACCCTTGTTGCCGTGGCGTCCGGCCATTTTATCACCAATTGACAATGTTCTTTTGGTCGCAACGTAAACCTTTACCATTTCCAGCACGCCGCTGGCCAGCTCATCGCCGTGCTTCAAACTTTCAATCCTGCGCTTTTTTTCTTCTTGAATTTCAGATAATTTCATCTGGAATTTATCCACAATTTTCTGTACATCGTCCCGGACCGAGGCAGGTCTGACCCAGTTAATATTAAAGCCCTCTACTTGTTCATAAACAACCTCATCATCAGCGCTGATTCCGACTTTCTGACGTGTGGATGGGTCAATGATATTGACATCTAACTTCTTGTGGATAGCTTCAATCATTTGCCTGAATATCGCACATTCTTTGGCACGCATCTGTTTTTCATATTCTTTTATCTGAGCATTGAGGGCTTTCTTTTGTTCATCACCGCCTGCGCCGCGTCTGGTGAATCGTTCTGTTTTTATCACCACTCCCTCATATCCGCTGGGCAGTTCAAGTGAGTCATTTTTTACATCTTCGCCCGCTCTTCCAAATATGGCGTGCAGCAGTTTCTCCTCAGGCGTCAGCTCAGTCTTGCTCTTGGGCACTACCTTGCCTACCAGAATATCGTCGGGACACACCCTTGTCCCCTCACGAATTACGCCGTGTTCATCAAGATTTCGCAGTGCCTTTTCGCTGACATTGGGAATATCACGGGTAAATTCTTCCCTCCCGAGGCGGGTCTCACGAACCTCTGATGTAAATTCGTCAATATGAATACTTGTGAAACTATCGTTCTTGACGAGTTTCTCACTGATAATAATTGCATCTTCAAAATTAAACCCGTCAAAAGAAACAAATCCCACAAGCACATTTTTACCGAGGGCCAATACGCCGTTGGCCGTGCCACCGCCGTCTGCTATGATTTGGTCTTTCTGAACTTTCTCGCCGAGTTTAACTACAGGCTTCTGATTAAGACAGGTCCTCTCGTTCAGACCGACAAACTTTTCAAGTTCATATTCTTCAGTATGGTTGATAACTATCTCGGTAGCATCTACTGAAGTAACTACCCCGCTGCTCTTCGCACGGACGACCATACTTGAGTTTTGCCCGATTATTTTCTCCATACCCGTGCCGACCAAAGGAACTTCTGTCTTTAGCAGCGGAACTGCCTGTCGCTGCATATTAGAACCCATTAAAGCTCGGTTCGCATCATCGTGCTCCAGGAACGGAATAAGCGAAGCAGAAACACCAACAATTTGTTTGGCTGAAACATCAACATAGTCAACCTCGTCGCCCGATACTTGCGTCAGTTCACCACCTTTCATAGCCAATACCAACCCGGAGTGAATTTTGTTTGTCTTCGGGTCGGCTGTGTTTGGCGCCGCAATTATCGCTTTCATATCCTCATCGGCACGCAAATAGTCGACCTCGTCGGTTACCCTGCCACCTTTGACTTTGCGATATGGCGTAAGCAGAAAGCCATACTCATCAACCGTGGCAAATATCGCTAACGAGGAAATCAAACCAATATTTGTTCCTTCCGGTGTTTCAACCGGACAGATTCTGCCATAATGGCTGATATGAACATCGCGAACTTCAAAACCTGCTCGTCTTCTGTTTAAGCCGCCGGGACCAAGAGCCGACAAACGCCTCTCATGTGTCAATTGACTTAAAGCGTTGGTCTGGTCAACAATCTGGCTCAGCTCACCACGACCAAAGAAATAGTTGATACTGCTCGATACGCTCTTGGAATTCACCAAGTCCGCTATCCGCACCGATTCATCAACCTCTCTTTTTACGCTCATTCGTTCCTGAACAGTCTTGCGAAGTCTTAGCAGACCTTTCCTGATTTCGTCGCCCGCCAGTTCATCAATTGTTCGCAACCGCCTGTTACCCAGATGGTCGATGTCGTCAACCGTTCCTTCGTTGTTGCGCAAAGCCATTATGTACTTCATCGTATTAAAGAAATCTTCGGGCCTCAACGTCATCTCGCCTTCGTCCACCGCCTGCCCGAACTTACGATTCAATCTGAACCTGCCGACTCTGCCTAAACGATAGCGGTTAACATCCGAGAATTTCTCATCAAAGAAAGCTTTTGCCTTTTTTTCGTTGGCCGGATTGCCGGGCCTTAATCTCATATAAAACTTCAGCAACGCCTGTTCATGGCTCTGGCAATCATCCTCCGCAAGGGTGTTCAAAACGAGCGTATCGCGAATCTCCTCTATAACTTCGACCTTCTTTGTCCCACTGTGCTGTACCAAAGAGACTCTATCGCCGATTAGCGTGCCGGCTTTGACTATAATTTCGCCGGTTTCCACGTCCGCAATCGGTTCCACCGCCCACATAGCAGGAGTAAGTTGCGCCGCCGAAACAGTTTTTGTTGGATAAAACAAACGCAGAATTTGCGAGGTGGTACCATAGTCTGGAGTTATCGCCCGAAGAAAAATGGTCGCCGGTATCTTACTTGACTGGTCTATCTTGACAACCAAAACGTCTTTGCGGGTTACACTTATTTCTATCCAACTGCCCCTCTCGGGTATGATTCTGCCGCCATGCAGCACTCTATCACCTTCTTTACTCTCGATAAGAAAATCAACACCAGGACTTCGGTGCAGTTGACTTACTATGGCACGCTCGGCGCCGCTGAAGATAAATTCTCCCCCGCCTATCATAACCGGCATTTCGCCAAGGTATACTGACTGCTCAGCCAAATCTTCGCCATCTTTGGTACGCAATCTACAACAGATTTTTAACGGGTACCCATAAGTCAGCCGTAATTGCCGGCACTCATTGGGCGTATAACGAGGTTTTTCCAGTTCGTAGTAGAGATATTCCAAACGCATCGTTTTGTCATAGTTTACGATGGGGAATATCTCGCGAAATAGACCTTCAAGCCCAATGTTCTTCCTTCTGGTTGGTACAACCTCTGCCTGCAGAAAACGCTCATAGCTTCTTTTCTGTATCGCTACCAGGTCAGGAATCTCAACAACATCACGGACTTTGCCAAAATCACGGACGGTTTGTGAAACCATGCGACTCTCCCTTAGACAGCGTACGACGCTTAGTTCCTTGTCTATCTGTTATAACTACTCATTATTTACTACGTTAATTCAACTACCGCACCAACCGCCTCAAGTTGCTTTTTCGCAGCATCGGCATCAGCTTTACTGAGTCCATCTTTGACGGTCTTTGGAGCCCCTTCGACGAGGTCTTTAGCTTCTTTCAACCCCAATCCTGTCAAAGCCCTTACTTCTTTGATGACCTGAATCTTCTTATCGCCGACTGCTTTGAGAACCACATTAAAGCTGGTTTTCTCTTCCTTTTGTTCAGGCTGGCCTTGTGCAGCAGGGCCCGCCATCATAACAGCACCGCCGGCTGCTGGCTCAATTCCATACTCATCCTTGAGATAATCGCCAAGCTCTTTGGCCTGCAGCAATGTCAGGCTGACTATCTTGTCTCCGAGTTTCTTAATCTCGCTGTCCCATTTCTTTGCCTCTTTGACTTCCTTTGTCTTTTTAGGCTCCTTTGCTTCCTGCGATTTTCCCGCTTCCTCGGTCTCTTTCGTTTCTTTTATTGCTTCTTCTGCCATTTTTGTTAACTCCTATTAGTTAGCGCTCGGTGGTAGCCGAAACTACGTTGTTTCGTTTAACTCATAACAGAGGCAGCCACACAAGCAACCATATATTTCGTATCCGGCCTTACGCCGCCTGCTTTTCAGCCCTTTCCACGATAGTCTTTATGCAACCTGCGATAATGCCCGAAGCAACGCCAAAGGCAGCGGCCAATCTTGTCGCAGGAGACTGTGCCATGCTGACAATCCTGCCCTGCAATTCCACCCGCGTTGGCATTTTTGAAAGCCCCTTTGCTGCTTTGGCATCCATCACCATGCCGTCCAGAAAGGCCCCTTTAATCTCTATCACCGGAATCTTCTTGCCATACTCAACTACCTCTTTTGCAACGTCAACTATGCTGTCGCCGCCATAAGCAATAGTGCAGGGACCGCTGAATAGAGCTGCCGCCGGTTCCATCTGGCAATTACTCAACGCCTTTTTGAACAGCGAATTCTTCACTACAGATATCCTGACGCCTTTGCCCTTCAACTGGCCGCGCATCAGGTTTGCATCAACACCGCCGACACCTTTGGTGCTGATAACCAAAAAATCCTTGATATCTTCACTGACGATTTTCTTTTCCAGTTCAGACTGGAGCATGTTTTTTACGTATTTGCTCATTTTTTCGCCTTCAATCTCAGGGCACACATCGTAAGTGCCCTTACGCTCCTGTTTTAAACACTAACCATTATGCCCGGACTCATCGTCGCAGATATACACATTTTTTTAATATACGTGCCTTTTGTCGACACCGGTTTAATTTTCCTTATATGCGAGAGAAAAGCCTCGATATTGCCGACTAATTTCTCGGTCTCGAAGCTTTGCTTGCCGACTACCACCTGGACGTTTCCGCCGGCGTCGTTTTTAAATTCGACTTTTCCCGCAGCAAATTCAGCTACCGCGGTCGCAACATCGGCGGCTACCGAACCGTTCTTGGGCGAAGGCATTTTCCCCTGTGGCCCAAGCACTCGACCAAGCTTGCCTACCTTGCCCATCACTTTTGGTGAGGCAACAGCTACATCGAAATCCATCCAGCCGTCAGTAACTTTTTTTACCAGCTCATCGCAACCGGCCTCAATGGCGCCGGCCGCACGTGCTGCTTCAATGTCCTTGTCCTCACAGAAAGCTATGACTTTCTTCTGCTTACCTATACCGTAAGGCAAAGATATCGAGCCGCGAATCAACTGGTCGGTCTGCTTCGGGTCAATGCCAAGGTGCAGCACACATTCTATGCTCTGGTCAAATTTCACCGACCTAAACGATTTTACTTTTTCGACCGCTTCGACCAGGCTTACCGGCTTGTCGCTTACCTGCTCTAATTCCTTTTTGTATCTCTTGCCTTTAATCATGCTTCGTATCTTGTACCTCACTTGATGTTTCGCCGGATACCACCTCGATACCCATACTTCGAGCGGTACCTTCGATAATTTTTTCAGCCTGCTCCAGATTGTACGCATTCAAATCCTTGAACTTGGTCTCAGCAATTTTACGTACCTGCTCAGGAGTTACTTTCCCGACCTTTTCTTTATTTGGAACGCCGCTTCCCTTTGCAACTTGCGCCGCCTGCTTCAGCAAAACCGCTGCCGGTGGACTTTTGACCTCAAAGCTGAAACTTTTGTCCTTATAGAGGGTTATTACAACCGGCACAATTGTTCCGTTAAGCTCTTTCGTTCGTTCGTTGAACTGTGAGACGAACTGGCCGATATTAACGCCGTGCTGACCCAGTGCAGGGCCTATCGGCGGCGCCGGCGTCGCTTGTCCACCCGGCGCCTGTAATTTAATCTTTACTGCTATTTCTTTGGCCATTCTTTACCCTTAATTTTCAGCCCTCAGATTCAATTACACCTTCTCGATTTGCCAATACTCTATATCCAGCGGCGTACTTCGGCCGAATATCGTAACAATCACCTTCACAATCCCTCTGCCGGAGTCTATCGAATCAACCGTTCCTTCAAAATTCTCAAAAGCGCCTTCCCGAATTTTAATCATGTCACCTTTTTTAAACTCGACCTTGATACCCGGTGCTTCTTCTGGCTTCTCCGCCTCCAAAAGCATCTTGGCCACGTCTGTATCACGCATCGGGGTAGGCATTCCTTCGGTGCCGATAAAGTCTCCTACGCCGGAAGTTTCCTTAATTATAAACCAGGCGATCTCCGGCACCCGGCCGTCCGCCGTCGGTTCCATCTCCATAAAAACATAACCAGGATAAAGTTTTCGCCGATGGACTGTTTGCTTGCCGCCTCGGATACGCTTAACCTGCTCAACGGGGACCTCTATCCTGCCGACAACACCTCGTAAATCCTCCCTCTGCATCTTCTGCAAAAGAGCTTCTTTAACCTGCATCTCCTTATTTGCCGCAACTCGTAATACATACCACTGCATACCAACGCCTGCCAGAATATACAAAGTGGTGATTGGTAGATGGTAACTGGTGATTATTTACCATTTAACCAGTTGCCAGTTACCAATTACGCACTAACTTAAATGCCAAAAACCTCCGAAAAAAACATCTTAAGACTTAAATCTGCTGTTCCAAGAAGTATCGCCATAATAACCACAACCGCAATAACGACAACCGTCGAAACCGCTATTTCCTTTCTGCTTGACCAGCTGACTTTTTTCACTTCGCCTTCAGCGGCAATCAGAAAATCCGCAACTGCTGGTTTATTTGACAGCCAAAAAATCAAAACTGCAAACGCGATAAATACGCCGGTCGGTACCATCGTCGCCACCCACAATCCCAAATCAGCGCCATCTAACTTCTTGTAAAGAAGCAGGCATCCCACCGCCACGACTATCTCAAAGCCAAAAGCACTGCAAAGCCTTGTGTACTTACCTTGGCCGCGTTTGTAAATATCAAATACCATACCTCGTCAATCCCTTTTGACTTCAGACCTTCAAATTTCTACCAACAATCACTTCCTACCCAAACAGGCCAGGGAGGCCTCGAACCCCCAACCTTCGGTTTTGGAGACCGACGCTCTGCCAATTGAGCTACTGGCCTATCTTTCGGTTACCCTTATAGGGAGCCTTTCTTCTATCACCACCGCAGGTCGGTTCTACTTATTTACGTCGTATCTTATGAACGGTATGCGCACGTTCTTTTCTACAAAACTTTTTTAGCTCCAATTTCGGCACACCCTCTGCCACACTGATATTCGTGCGGTAGTTTCTACTGCCACACTGCTTACACTCAAGCCAAACATACTCTCTTTTGCTTTTCTTGGCCATAAAACCTGTCCCAGCTACGTAGGTTCGCTCACTCGAAAAAAACTTCCTTATCCATCAGGTGCCCGCCAACTTCACTCAGCAGATGCGAGCACCTTCGCTTCTGACACTTATGGAGTTCAACTACTGCTCAGAGATACGTTTATTCAATGACCTTGGTCACCACTCCGGCGCCGACAGTTCGGCCTCCTTCACGGATAGCGAAACGAAGACCTTCTTCCATAGCAATTGGCGATATAATCTCCACTTCCATCGCTATATTATCGCCCGGCATGCACATCTCAGCAGTCTTGCCTTCTCGGCTCTTTATCGCTTTTACGCAACCGGTAACATCGGTTGTTCTGAAATAAAACTGCGGCTTGTAGCCCGCAAAGAACGGTGAATGACGTCCGCCTTCCTCTTTGGTTAGTACATACACCTCGGTATCAAAATGCGTATGAGGCGTAATCGAGCCTGGTGCTGCGACAACTTGGCCACGCTCTAAGTCCTTCTTTTCTACGCCACGCAAAAGTATGCCGATGTTATCGCCGGCTTGACCTTCGTCGAGCGTTTTGTTAAACATCTCCACGCCGGTTACAACCGTCTTTCGTATATCTTTGGACAATCCGATGATTGCCACCTCATCACCGACATGAACTCTGCCCCGGTCAACACGTCCCGTTCCAACCGTTCCTCGACCTTTTATACTGAAAACATCCTCTATCGGCATTAAAAACGGCTTATCAATATCTCGAACAGGAACAGGGATATACTTATCCATAGCATCAAGCAGCTCAACAATCGGTTTGCACTCAGGGTCGTCAATGCTCTCCGCCCTCATCGCCTTAATCGCACAACCCCGGATTATCGGCGTTTCGTCTCCGGGAAACTCGTATTTGCTCAGTAATTCTCTTGTCTCCAATTCAACTAAATCCAGCAACTCGGGGTCGTCTACAAGGTCGACCTTGTTCAGGAAGACCACGATTCTCGGTACATTGACCTGACGGGCAAGAATAATGTGCTCGCGAGTTTGAGGCATAGGACCATCGGCTGCACTAACGACAAGTATCGCTCCATCCATCTGCGCTGCGCCGGTTATCATGTTTTTCACGTAGTCGGCATGGCCGGGGCAATCAATATGGGCATAGTGCCGGTTATCCGTCACGTATTCAACGTGCGCTGTGGAGATGGTTAGAATCTTTGTATCGTCACGTCGGCCTTGGGATTCCGACGCCTTGGCGATGTCATCGTATGATTTAAACTTGCACAATCCCTTGAATTCCATCACCTTTGTCATCGCTGCCGTCAATGTCGTCTTTCCATGGTCAACATGACCGATAGTTCCAACGTTTACATGCGGTTTGGTCCGCTCAAATACTGCTTTAGCCATCTTAGTATAAACCTCCAATGTACCGGGTTACTATTTATGTCCCTGTTCTTATCCTCGAAAACAATTTTCAAACCTTATATACATTCCAAGCCACAACCGACTCTATCCCGCACCAACAAATGGCGCCGGATAAAACGCTTTGGCTGTGAAACAGGCCTTTTTAACTCGGCCCGTTTTCATTCAGCTGCTGATGGGATTTGGACCCATGACCTCGTCCTTACCAAGGACGCGCTCTACCAACTGAGCCACAGCAGCAACACCGAATTCACCGTTTGGCAGAATCAAACAACAAGAAAAAAACCTCTTCTGCCCGACTTTCAAACTATAAAGGGTGCACCTTAACCTTCTTTCCTGCCTCAATAAATCCAAATAATGAACGCAGGAGTTCACAACCTCCGTCAACTTTATTTAGTGCAAAACAAGTAATTTATGGAAATGAACGTAAAAGTGCAAACATAAAACTAAAAAAATACTAAAAAAATAAAAAAAAAGCAAAAAAATCCAAAAATCTTCAAATTTTCACTTTTTTACAGAAAATCACGTCAAAAACAGCCTTTATCACCGTACCATATATATAAGTCTATATCTTTCCATGCAATAAGTCTCTTTT
The DNA here is from genome assembly GCA_049284355.1 of Sedimentisphaerales bacterium. Classification (GTDB taxonomy): domain Bacteria; phylum Planctomycetota; class Phycisphaerae; order Sedimentisphaerales; family Anaerobacaceae; genus CAIYOL01. Next base: position 13,432 of record JBAPXT010000199.1, on the reverse strand, counting down.
CCTCACAATTTCGCAGACAGATACCCCAAATATAGGCTCGAATCTAATAGGTTACCAGTGACGCCGGAAAGAAACTTAAAACTGGTTGTAATTCGAGGAAGATTTTGATATTATAATGGAATTGGAACGCTTATTTGCGTAGCTAAGCATTTAATATGGACAATCCAAATTGACGTAATTAAAATCCCTATAGGCAAGGTAGCGTGATGCGAAGCGGCTCAAAAGACGAGAGGTATTCTTTCATCATAGTCGTTTCGGTCTGTTTTTTCCTTTCCGCATTTGTTTTCCACATACCGGTATATGCCGCCGGAAAAATTATCAGTTGGGGGACTATGAAACTCCCTGATCAGCCGTTGACGAATATCACTCATATCGCGGCGGGCGGGTCTCACTCACTTGGCCTTAAACAAGATGGCTCGATTGTGGCCTGGGGAAACAACGGGTACGGTCAATGCACTGTGCCGTCGCCCAATACGGATTTTACGGCCATCGCGGCCGGCATGTATCACTCGCTTGGCCTTAAACAAGATGGCTCGATTGTGGCCTGGGGAGACAACAGCTACAATCAATGTACGGTGCCATTGCCCAATACGGGTTTTATAGCCATCGCGGCTGGCGAGATGCACTCGCTTGGCCTCAAAACTGACGGCTCGATTGTGGCTTGGGGAGACAACTGGTACGGTCAAGGCACGGTGCCGTCGCCCAATACGAATTTTACGGCCATCGCGGCCGGTGCATCTCACTCGCTTGGCCTGAAAACTGACGGCTCGATTGCCGCCTGGGGATACAACGGGGACGGTCAATGCACTTTGCCATCGCCCAACACTGGTTTTACGGCCATCGCCGCTGGCGGGTCTCACTCGCTTGGCCTCAAAACCGACGGCTCGATTGTGGCCTGGGGCTCCAACGGGAGCGGTCAATGCACGGTGCCGTCGCCCAATACGGGCTTTACGGCCATCGCGGCCGGCGGGAATCATTCACTTGGCCGGAAAACAGACAGCTCAATTACAGCATGGGGATTCAACTATTATGGTCAATGCACGGTGCCGTCGCCCAATACGGATTTTACGGCCATCGCGGGTGGCTGGACTCACTCGCTTGGTCTGAAAAACGACGGCTCAATTGTGGCTTGGGGAAATAACGGGAACGGCCAATGTACTGTGCCGTCGCCCAACACAAATTTTACGGCCATTGCGGCCGGCTCGTCTCATTCGCTTGGCCTGAAAACAGACAGCTCAATTGCGGCGTGGGGAGTCAACTATTCTGGTCAATGCACGGTGCCGTCACCCAATACGGATTTTAAGGCCATCGCAGCCGGCACGTCTCACTCGCTTGGCCTGAAAACAGACAGTTCAATTGCGGCCTGGGGAGACAACTATTACGGTCAATGCACTGTGCCATCGCCTAATACAGGTTTTACAGCCATCGCAGCCGGTATGTCTCACTCGCTTGGCCTCAAAACCGACAACTCGATTGCGGCCTGGGGAGCCAATGGGAGCGGTCAATGCACGGTGCCGTCGCCAAACACGAATTTTAAGGCCATCGCAGCCGGCGAGTATCACTCGCTTGGCCTGAAAAACGATGGCTCGATTGTAGCCTGGGGTTCCAATGGATACAATCAATGCACGGTGCCGTCGCCAAACACGAATTTTAAGGCCATCGCAGCCGGCGAGTATCACTCGCTCGGCCTGAAAACCGACGGCTCGATTGCGGCTTGGGGATATAATGGGGACGGTCAATGCACGGTGCCGTCGCCCAATACAAATTTTACGGCCATTGCGGCCGGCTATTATCACTCGCTTGGCCTGAAAACCGACGGCTCGATTGTGGCTTGGGGTTCCAACCAGTACGGTATATGTACCGTGCCGTCGCCCAATACTGGTTTTACGGCCATCGCGGGCGGCGATTTGCACTCACTTGGCCTCAAAGAGTGTCAGTTTGATCTGGCTGGTGATCTGAATGACGACTGCAAGGTGGATTTTGAAGACTTGATGGTATTAGCCGACCAATGGTTACAGCCGCCAGGCACTCCATCTGCTGATATTGCACCTCCGCCGAATGGCGACGGAATAGTAACCTTTCTGGATTTTGCGACAATGGCAAACAACTGGCTTGTGGATTGTGACGCGAATCCTTCCGACCCCGCCTGTGTGCCTAAATAACAATCAGTCGCCACTTGCAAACACGAAATCCCCCCTGCTCACCCCCCACCTTTTGACTTGTCCGCATCTTTAGGCTGACCAAAATGCTCAGTCCATCGCCGCACCTGCTCAGCCCACATTGGCCTGTTCTTCACGGTCTTTATTTTAAATTTAAGTGCTTCTAACACAACGTTAGGGTCAGCCGTGGCAGGCAGCTCTGCAAAATACTTTTCTATTGAGAGTACAATAACATTGTCAGGCCCTAAGTCCTTTTCCAATAAACAATTATTCACCAACTGGGCAGCAGTTTCTACTTTCGGCCATCTCAAATACACACCTAACAAGTCAGCTAAAATCACTTCTTTTTCCTCGGGTCTGCTGGCAGCTTCCCGCAACAGCCCTAAATACTTCGCCGCCAGTTCAAATTTGCCGCTTTTGCTGTAAAGTCGCGCCAACTTCCCACGAATATTTTTGAGCATTTCTGCCTTATCTTCACCGACGGCCTTACGCTCTGCTATCTCAAGAAAAGAAATCTTCTGCTCATCCGTGAGCTTGGTCTCCATATCCGGCGAACTAAATCGCTCTATCCACTTATCCAGTGCGTCGGCCTCAACTGCCTTGAATATCGTCAGCATTGCTTGCCAAGCCGGTTCGCCCTCGGCTGAGCCGAGTTTTTCCGCCAGCCACGTCAAATCATCGCTGCTGCCAACTTCGCCGGCAAGCTCTATTACTCTCCGCCTTATCTTTGCACTCCCGTCATTGGCAAAACTTCCCCTCAATTTGCCAAGTGCTCTTGTTTTGTCTATGTTTATCAGTCCTTCCACCGCGGCCTCACGGGCCAAATCTACTTTGTCAGTAAGGGCTTCTTCGAACAAACGTTCGAAGGTTCTCCCGGCCTCAGTCTTGTGGACGCTGCGAGGGTCACACAGCCCTGCCATTGCGCCCAACAGCTCTCCACGCAGGACGCCATCGGCCTTATCCTTTTGCTGGTTGTATTTCTCTGCAAGCAAACCAAGATACGTGTCAACCTCGCCTGAGGTTAACCCATCCTGCCCAAGTAGCTTTTCTATAACTTCCGCACCTTTTTGCGCCTTTTTCGGGTCCTCTTCAAGAAGGAACTTTGTTGCCCATTCCAGGGTCTTTTTCCTTATTTCTTCAGGAATCTTGACCTCCGAACCTGGCAAAAAGGCATAGTAACACGCTCCTCCTAGCGCTACAAACAGCTCCGTTTTGACCTCATCGTTTTGTTCTACCTCGAGTTGTTGCAATAGACGCTGGGATGAATCCAGTTGCCCCATCAAAGACAACAGTCTGGCGGTCTTTAGCCGAACATCTCTGTTCTGGTCAGAAACCAAATTCACCAAAATCGGCCTAAGCTCGGCAGGCAATTCTGATTTTGTTCCTACACGCCATTGAGAAATCTTCTCCAACGCCCACAACCTTACTATCTCTTTCGAATCTCCCAAATGCTCAGCCAAAAACCGTCCTTTGGCTGTATCATCATTTATGCCCTCATATATCTTGTCCAACGCCGATAAATACAGCTCTCGCCACGAGCCTAATTCAGTTTCCAGCTCGTGCATCCGGGATTCCTGTCGAATCAGCCAATCCCGCAGAAATTCATCTCTGCCTTTGCGTTTGAGTTCGTCTATAATTTGTCTGCGTGTTTCAGCATCCTTGCCGACCGGTATACCCAGCGAATGCAGCGACTTCTCTGCCTCCGCTGTTATTTGTACGTCAGAATCATCAAGCAGCTCAATAAGCTTAAATATCGCCCTCATATCCGGCTGAAGTTTCAATGCATACATTGCATTCAATCTCGCCTTGACCGGCAGCGAGCTGTCTGTTGCTATTTTTTCAAGCGGCTCAGATATCTGCTCATACTCGAAAAGTAGCGTTGCCTCAGCAGCCAGTTTGGCCTCGGCAAAATCTTTTGTGGTCAAAATTTCAAGCAGCGGCTGAACAAAGTCACCTTTGGCCTTTATGGTTCCCTGCACCCCCCTTGCCTGGCTCAATGCCTTGCAGACAGCTAATCGTGCAGCGCCATTTTCTGCCTGCGACAGTGCTGCAAGCAAAATTTCTCGGGCCTGTGGCTCTTCGCTGAACAGCATTACTGTTGCTGCATCGATGCGTATCTGTTCGCTTGTCCCCTGCAGCAAAGCCTCTTTGTTGATTTTCAATTGTCTGCCAAGCTCACCCCCAGCGACCATTTTATCAGAAGTTTGTGCTGGTTTCTCCTGACCGATGCTCCCCTGTTGGCAGCCTACCGCCAATAGCAGCATTACCAGACACAATCGTTTTGTAACCATTGCAATAACCCTAAACAAAATCCGGCTTTTTAACCTGGCTGTCACCAATAATAATCCCCGTACTCTACTCACGTCAATCGCCTATATCGGCCATTTTTACCATTTGGACACAAATTTCGCAAAAAGCCTTTTTTGCCTCTTGCAAAACAGGTTCTCCCAAAAACAACGTCCGTTATGGCCTTGGATGAAACTTTTTGTGAATCTCTCGCAGTCTTTCCTGGTCAACGTGCGTATAAATCTGTGTAGTGGCTATGTCCACATGTCCGAGCATCTCCTGCACGCTTCGCAAATCAGCGCCGCCGGCCAACAGATGCGTCGCAAAGCAATGTCTTAATGTATGAACGGTTAAATTTCCGGGCATACCTGCGCGAACCGCATATTTTTTGGTCAATCGCCAGATTTCAATACGACCCATAGGCCGGCCTGTTCGAGATAGCAGCAAAAAATCACCGCTGAACGGCTTGGCCAATTTGGGACGCAACTCCGTCAGGTACTCAACCGTCGCGGCTATAGCCACTTTGCCGACCGGGATTACACGTTCCCTATTGCCCTTGCCTAAGCAGCGCAAATAACCGATGTCAAGATTCAAATCGCTCGTTTTCAGGCCCGCTAACTCACTGGCCCGCACGCCGGTGGCATAAAGCAATTCGAGCATCGCTCTGTCACGAAGGTAAAATGGTTCGTCTGGAGAAACAGCATTAATAATACTGACAACCTGTTTTTTGCTGCAAATAGTCGGAAGCCTCTGCCACAGTTTGGGGCCTTCAAGGATTGCGACAAAATCATCCTCGACAAGGCCGGTAAGTCTGCCAAAACGAAGAAACATCCTCACGGCAACAAGACTGCGCTTAACTGAGCTTTCACTTTTTTGCTCGTCTTTTGTGAGGATTCGCAGATAATTTTGGATAAGGGCCGGTTTTATCTGGTTCAGTCGGCTGATTTTACTGGATTTGCAATATTCCAAAAAATCCGCCAGGTCGCGACCGTATGCCAAAATGGTATTGCTGGCCAGACCCGCCTCAACCGTCAGGTAATTCAGAAAATCTTTTGCCTCCCTGCCTAAAGGTAAAGAGAGTAACTTCTCACCAACAGATTGTACCTGCACTGAGGCCATTGCTCCCTTCAACTAAATGCTAACGCCTAACATAAGTATCGGCCTTAAATCCAACTATCCTTTAGCTGTAAAAGCCGGGCCAATACGGCAATGGCAGCCGATTGCCCAATTTGAAAAAAACAATTGGTTCTTGAGCTAAAAGCTCGACACATATATAATCAGTCCCGTTACGGAAACTATAAAATAAATGGTAAGTAAAATGAACAAACTCAAATCATCATTGTTTACTGCTTGTGCGGCCTTTCTGTTTTTAGCAGGCTGTGCAGAACCATACCGGAATGAAACAGTTGACCAAATCTGTCCGGCAGGTTTGGACAAACAGCAGGCAATGCAGATAACCGAAGATGTTTTGGCCAAAATGAATTTCACCATCGCCAAATCCGATGCCAATCTCGGTGTCATAAAAACCAGGCCGTTAACCGGGGCTCAATTCTTCGAATTCTGGCGCAAAGATAACGTCGGGGTCTTCAACTCCGCCGAAGCAAACCTGCACAGCATTAGAAGAACTGCAGAATTAAATATACAACAACAGGGCACACAACTGTGCATCCACTGCAGTGTAAACACACAAAGACTGCACCTGCCGGAGCGAGAAATACGCAGCCGTGCACGCGCATATGAGATGTTTTCGCAGAGCGGCCCAACAAGACCGACTCTAAAACTGAACCCCAGGCAGAAAGAAGGTATGGCCTGGGTCGATTTGGGCAACGACCCTAAGCTGGCAACAGTAATTTTAAAGCAGATTGAAGGCAAAATCACCAAGACACAAAAAGGAAAAACCCTGTGAGAATATTGGTTTGCGGCGGAGCTGGTTACATCGGCAGTAATATGATGGCTACCCTCGCCGCCGAAAAACATCACCCCGTCGTTTACGACAACCTCAGCAAAGGCCACAAGGCCGCCATCACAGGATGTGAGTTCGTCAACGGCGACCTGGCCGATTACAACTTACTCGTTAAAACACTTAAGAAATACAAAATCGAAGCTGTTTTTCACTTCGCCGCATTTATCGAAGCAGGAGAATCCGTCAGCAACCCCCTCAAATACTACAACAATAACGTCTCCAATACACAGACGCTGCTGGCTGCAATGGAAACAGCAAACGTCGGAAAATTCATCTTCAGCAGCACCGCCGCCGTCTACGGCGCTCCCGATAAACTGCCCCTCGCCGAAGATTCGCCCACAAAACCCATCAACCCCTATGGCGAGACAAAACTCGCCGTCGAAAGAATGTGTCACCACCAGGCCGTTGCAGGCAAACTTCATTACGTCGCGCTCCGATACTTCAACGCCTGTGGCGCAGGAGCAAACGGTGCCCTCGGCGAGGACCATCGACCCGAATCCCACCTCATCCCGCTGACCATTGCCGCCGCAGTGGGCAAAGTCGATGCAATTAAAATCTTCGGAACCGATTACCCCACGTCCGACGGCACCTGTATCCGCGATTACATTCACATCGAGGATTTATGCAGGGCACATCTGCTGGCGCTGAGCAAACTGGAGCAAAGTCGTGAGATGGTCTATAATTTAGGTAACGGCAGTGGTTACTCCGTCAGGGAAGTAATCGAAACAGTTAAAAAAGTCACCAGCAAAAATTTCAAGGTAATCGAAACCACCCGCCGGCCGGGCGACCCCCCCGTCCTCGTCTGCAATGCTGCCAAAGCAAAGAACGAGCTCGGCTGGCAAACTAAATGGACCAGCCTCGAAAAAATCGTCGACTCCGCCTGGAATTGGCACAGCAAACACCCTGACGGCTATCCGGACTAAGTTGAGTGGTCCAGAGGCAAAAAAAATGAGTGATATCTATGTCGGTATCGACCTTGGTGCAACGTTCATAAAAGTTGGCTGCTTCGATTCAAAGTTAAAACTCTTGGCCAAAACATCAGCCCCCACACAGGCCGAAAAGCAACCTAAAGTAATAATAGACAATATCGCCAAAGCCTCCGAACAGTGCGTAGCCGAAGCTAATCTTTCCATCAACGATATCTCCGCAGTCGGCCTTGGCTGTCCCGGCCTCGCTAAATACAGCCAAGGCATCATCGAAGCTGCGCCGAATTTTCCCACTTTCAGAAATACTCCCCTGCGCCAAACGCTCAGCGACAGACTAAGCGGAAAAACTATCATCTTCGAGAATGATGCTAACGTCGCTTGCTTCGGCGAATTTGTCGCCGGTGCTGGAAAAGGTATTGAGGATATGGTCTTTTTTACTCTGGGTACCGGAATTGGCGGCGGAATCATCAATAAAGGCAAACTCCTCACCGGCTCTGGCGGCAACGCCGCTGAGCTTGGCCATATTATAATCTATCCCGATGGCCGTCCATGCAACTGTGGCCAAAAAGGCTGCGCCGAGGCCTATGCCTCAGCAGCCAATACCGCAAAAAGGGCCGCCGAAGCCATAAAGGCGGGAGAAAAATCAACGCTGAAAAAAGTCTTCGACAAAAAAGGCCAAATCACATGCAAAGATGTTTACGACCACTTAAAGGCCGGCGACAAATTAGCAAAAAAAATAACCGATGAAACTGCCAAAACGCTCGCCCTTCTCTGCATCAACGTCCTGCATACCACAGAACCGCATCGCATCGTCTTCGCTGGCGGAATGATTGCCGCAGGTGATATCTTGTTAAACCGAATCAAATATTATTTAAATGAGCAAATTTGGAACTTGAAAAAAGAGCAGGTCGAGATTTGCTTCGCAACATTGGGCGAAGATGCCGGCATCATCGGCTCCGCCGCTTTGGCAAAACACAAATCCAAAAACACTTAGCTCCCGCCCGACAGGTTAGGTAAACTTTTCGTTTACCCTTTCCGGTTGCTTCCTGATTCCTGTCTTTTAATATTTCCAATCGTCTCCCTCTGCTCCCAGAATTTTTGCTTTTCCGGCTTTATATTCTTCTTCGGAAAGAATCCCTTTCTCCAAAAGCTCATGGAGTTTGCGGATTTCACTCGCCATCCCCGCTTCCTGTGCAGCATAACCAACGTTCTGTTCGGAAAGTTGGTTATTAAACTGGTCGATAAAATTAGAAAAAGTTTGTTTGTCGGGTTTATTTCTCCAGAAAACCAACGCCGGTTGACCTGAGAATATGTTGTAATAAATAAGATAGTTATAACTTCTTTTTAGGTGCATACGTAAAGCAAGCGATGCAATTAAAATCATAAGTGCTAACCCACATACGACTCCTCCAATATCCTTTTCCGTCATAATAAAAAAAACAATACAAAAACAACTGCCAAAAATGAACACAGGATAAATACCATAAGGAACTTGATATCTGAACTCCTGCAAATTTCCGAATTCCTGCCAACCACCTTTAATGGAACCTTGAACTCCCGACTTTGTCGATTGCGCTTCCATATCACCCGAATTTCATTGTTGCCGATTTCAAAGGTCTGCGAACCCTTTAGAAACTCTTTTTGAACTAATTTCATCGTTATCTCCTTGACATCTCTTCATTTTCCCCACCAAGAACAATGAAAAACCAAAGAACAGGATGATAATAGCTATAGAAAGTGAAAGCCATCTCGATACATCCATCTCTTATTTCTAAATTGTCCCTAATTCGGAATAATCTGTCTTGTTCACGTAACCTTGAGAACCGTTATATGAGATTACCTCGCCGGGAACGCCTGCGACTACTGCGTTATCAGGCGCATCCTTTGTAACAACGCAGTTCGCCCCTATAGCAACATTATTACCAACTCTTATTTTACCCACAATTTTAGCTCCCGGCCCGATATACACATTGTCCCCTATGATAGGGTAGCCTTCATTCTTTCCACGATTTGCCTTGCCGAGGGTCACGCCCTGCGAAATATTGCAGTTCTTTCCGATAACTGCCCGCTCGCTCACAACGATTCCGCCGAAATGCCCTATACAAAACCCGCTACCCACTTTGGTTCTGTATGGGATGGAAATGCCGTATTTATAAGTATAATGATGCAAAATAACCCTTGCTATAAATAAAATGCCGTAACGGCATATCCTGCTTTGTTCTAAAAATGTGCATGTCCTCATCCAAAAAGAATATTGGAAGCCGGGGTTCCTCAGCATATTCTTTAAAAATAGCGTACCTCTGGCTTTGCCCGTGTACCTGTATAAATCGGATTTCACCAAGAATCTGTATTCGTTAAAACGCATTGATTGTTGTCCCTCTTTTGCATTCTTTTCTAATTGCGCGAACAATTATACACAATTACAGACAAAACCCAAGAAGTTTGTCCCACTTTGTCGGAACGCTTTTTGTTTAGTTACATTCTTATTTGTGTTATCTCTGCCTGAATTTTGCTGCGCAATCAGCTTGTATTTTCAGGAAATGCTCGGTATTCTATTGGAAACTTGACTTGGCGGTGCAGCCAGGCAGGGTTTAACAGAGAAGTTTGTATTTTAGGATTATATAATGCCATTCAAGACTTTTGGTCTTTCAGACCCGCTGGTGCAGGGAATTCTTGCTGCCGGCTATACCGCTCCGACCGAAGTTCAGTCGCGGGCTATTCCCGCCGCAATCGCTGGCAAAGACATCATCGGCTGCGCACAGACTGGAACAGGAAAAACCGCCGCCTTTGTCCTCCCCATCTTGAACCGCCTCTCACACGAGCATCCGTCAAAAAGAAAAGTTATCAGATCGCTAATCCTTACCCCGACACGTGAGTTGGCTCTGCAAATCGAAAAGTCCATACGCTGCTACGGCCGTTTCCTGCATTTACGAACCCTCGCTGTTTATGGCGGCGTCAATATCAAGGGACAGTTTAACGCTCTTCATCAAGGCGTTGACATCGTTGTTGCAACCCCGGGCCGACTCCTCGACCACATGCAGCGACGAACTATAGACCTCAGGCATATTGAAGTCCTCGTTCTCGATGAGGCCGATAGAATGTTTGATATGGGCTTCATTCTGGACGTCCGGAGAATCATTGCCGCACTGCCCAAAAATCGCCAGACTATGCTCTTCTCCGCCACCGTAACTCCGGAAATAAGCTCCCTCGCCGCAGGTGTCCAGAAATCGCCTCTGATGATTCAGATTGGCAGACCCAGAAACCCCATCGAAACAATCTCTCAGCACATTTATCTCGTCGAGAAAGACCAGAAAATCGGTCTTCTTTTGCACCTCCTTCAGGATGGCCAACTGTCCAGCGTCCTGGTCTTCTCACGAACCAAGCACGGCGCGGACAAGATTCACCGCTACCTCGAACGGGCAAACATTGTGGCCGTGGCAATCCACTCAGGAAGAAACCAGAGCCAGAGAGAACGCGCAATGGATGGTTTCAAAAACGGCAAATACCGCGTTATGGTCGCAACAGATATCGCCGCTCGAGGAATCGATGTCACCGGTATCTCCCACGTCATCAATTTTGATGTCCCTGCCTTCCCCGAAGACTATATTCATCGCATCGGCCGAACAGGCCGGGCTGAGGCCACTGGAGACGCAATTACCTTTGTTTCACGCGATGAGCACAAGTATCTTATTCGGATTGAAAAATTCATCAGCCACGAATTCACCCCGGTGGAATGTCCCGGCTTTACCTACACCAAACTCCACACCCCTAAGCCGCTCTTGGGCCTGCACAGAGGAAGGTTTTCATCTGCCGGCAAAGGGTCACGCTTTGCTTCTCACCGCCGCCCGCGCCTAAGACGTTAATCACGCAATCCAACACTCACGGGAGTACAAATAGCAACTGTCAAAATAAAAAAGGCCCCGACTTGTTGTCGAGGCCCTTTGGTTTTTTCGGCATCTTGCTTTGAATTTAGCCGGGGATTACATTCGTCGCACAAGGGCCTTTTCTGCCCTCGCCGACCTCGAACTGTACCTTCTGCCCTTCATCAAGATTGGCGTAACCGGTGCCCTTGATTTCCGAGTGATGAACGAACAAATCGTCGCCGCCACCGTCGGGGCTGATAAATCCAAAACCTTTGCTGCTGTTAAACCATTTTACTGTACCTGTACTCACTAAAATCTCCTTTGGCCTTCCAATTGGCCGTAAAATCTGCCTCTCGTATTGGTTAAGAGAATATTCCTGAGAGACGTTTAAGAATATGCCCCACTAAAAACAGAAAGGCATTATAACACAACACCGGTTGGAATACAATAAAAATAAATTAAAATAATTATATCGGCTCATTGTCCCCGAGAACACGCTATTTTGGCTTTGTGGCAGGGGATATATCTCATCATTGCAATCGCAGCGTGGCAATTGACGCAAAGCGTCATCCCCGAGTGCTGCTACATTGGCCAAGAACAGGGGACTCATTCCGCTAACGACTATCGACCAAATTGTCCCCTTCGACTGAACTCGGCGAAATCAGCTCTTTGCAAATGACCCAATCCACAGTAGAATAAGACGCGATGTCAAATAATTTGAAAAATACGGTTCGGCCGCCTCAGACGAGATTCAGCTTCGGCGCAACATCGGCCATCATTACCAATCTGGGTATTATCACCGGCTTGGACACCCTCACGCATCCCAAATTAAGCATCATCGGGGCTCTCTTAGTCATTGCACTGGCAGACAATTTGTCCGATTCTTTCGGCATCCACATCTACCAGGAGTCGGAGCACGTCGGCAAAAAAGAAGTCTGGCTTTCCACGCTGACCAACTTCCTTACGCGATTATTTGTCTCTTCGACTTTCATAATTCTGGTAATCGCTCTGCCCATCCGCCTTGCGGCTGTTTGTTCAGTCATCTGGGGCTTATTTATATTGACCGTTATGACTTACATAATAGCAAAACAACGAAAAATGAACCCACTTTCTGCAATTTTTGTGCATATTACTATTGCCGTTGTTGTCGTCATAGCGAGTAACTTCATTGGAGGATTCGTAATCGCCAGATTCCAGCCCTGACCCTCGTAGGTTAGCCCCGTTGCTTGCGACGGAGGCATTCTTTATCAGTTGGCCTCGCCAACATTTATCCGCCTTCGGCGGACTCTGGCGTGGTCACTCCGCCGGCGACTAACGACCGGCAAACAGCCGAGCCGCCTGACGGACCAATACAACAACCCACCTTTCGTTTTCTAAACTGTTTATCTTTACCTAAACAACTTAACTTTTCACCGGCTTTCTTTAAAAGCGTCTTTTCCTTAAGTCCTCAAGATATTTTGCCGCGACATCTTTACCGCCTAATCCGAACGCAAGAGCCAAAGCAAGGACAATGCCGCCAAGGATAATATTGAAAGTGGCAGTTACCAAAAGAGGGGCGATACCAAGCTGTTCTAACGCAATTGTCACTGCAAAAATTATTATCGCCCACCGGCATATACCAGCTAATATCTCCGGTTTGGGTAATTTCGCGTTCCCGGCAGCTATCCGTACTATTCCTGAGACAAAACTGGCTAAAAACATAGCAACCACCAGAACAAGCAAGGCTGCTATGACGTTCGGGACGTAAGCAAATAAGCTTGCAAGAACATCCGATGCCTTAGGCAGCCCCAATGCATCGACTGCCATCACTAAAACCATAATAATAATCAGCCAATAAACTATGCCGCTTACCACTTCTCTGGCGGAAACTTTCAAATCGCCTTTTCTTAGAATTCCTGATATGCCCGCCTTATCCGCCAGCGCATCGAAGCGCACCACCTTAAGCAACCAGTCAATTATCCCTCTGATTGCCTTGGCTATAAGCCAGCCTACTATCAAAATTACTATTGCGCCTAACAGGATAGGAAGATAGGCCAGTATTCTGGTCAACATTTGGCGGACCGGCTCAGCTATAAGATTGTCCCATTCTAATACTGCTAACATTTTTGATACCTCCACATTAAATTGTTAATATTTTTATATCGTTTCTACCGGCTTTTATCTAAAAGCTCTTTTATGCCTTTTCTATATCACCCCCTGCATTATTATCGGCATTCCTGTTCGACATTAATTAAC
>JBAPXT010000198.1:0-2238 GCA_049284355.1 Sedimentisphaerales bacterium | reverse complement strand
TTGTTTGTTATTTCCCACCTTGCTCTCCCGCCAATAAGGTTTTACGCAGGGCTAATATGGCACTATGCTGTAAAGCTTTAATTGCGCCCTCACTTTTCCTCATTGCCTTTGCCGTCTCGGTAATCGTTAGTCCGCCGGCAAATCGCAGGCTAACAACCTCACGTTGAGCTTTAGTCAATTGTTTGGCGGCTAAAACTACTTTTTCCATTTCTATTTTAACTTCAACTTCATGTTCAAGGTCACTATCGTCCGGTATCGGAAGCGATTCATCAAGCGACACCGTCTGTTTCTTACTTTGTTTCCTAACATAATCCACCATCTGATTGTGGGCGATACGGAAAAGCCAGGCAGAAAAGGGTACCCCCTGCCATTGGTAGGAGCCGATTGACTCGTAAGCTCTGACAAAAACCTGCTGAGTCATATCTTCTGCCTCCGCCTGATTCCCTATCTTCAGAACCACATACCGGAATATTTTAGCAAAGTGACTTTCATATAATTGGGCGAAAGCCTCATGGTCTCCTTGCCGCGCCCGCTGGACAAGGTTTAATTCTTCCTGCACTAGATAAATTCCCTCTCAGCCTGACCAGGATTTGGTTTTTTAATTTGTCAAACCTCTCTCGGGTTTTACCCCGTGCATATAGTATAACGAAGGACTGCTGAAAAAGATAGGTTTGTAGTTCGCGGCAGCTACCAAAATCTGAAAACTACAGATATACTCTGTTTTAGCAACTACAATTTTAATATGCTAGAATACTATGATTAGAGGATAAAGATGCCCCTGACTGTACGTTTTATGCGCCGACAGGATATTGCTCAGGTGACCGAGATTGATCACCAGGCCTTTCCCACCGAATGGCCGCCGACTAATTTTCAGCGTGAATTAGAAAATAATCTGGCTTATTACATTGTCGTATATGAAACTCAAAACAAAAATCCGCAAGCCGATGCCCAATCTAATCACCGGGAATTACAACCAGGTCTATTTGACCGTGTACGAAGGATTTTCTTGCGCAAACCAATTACTAAAGAAGAACCGCTAGAGGAAGTATCGATTCTTGGCTATGCCGGAATGTGGATTATGGCTGATGAAGCCCACATTACCAGCATCGCTGCACATCAAGGGCACCGGCATCAAGGTATCGGCGCGGCTCTTTTGATTTGCCTGATTGAGTTGGCGAGTGCCAAACACACACGTATCGTGACCCTGGAAGCACGCGTCTCGAATCAGGTTGCCCAGAATCTTTACTATAAATTCGGCTTTGACAAACTCGGCGTGCGTAAAGCTTATTATCTGGATAACAAAGAAGATGCGGTGATAATGTCCACCGAGTATATTGGCTCACCGTCATTCAAGGAGAAATTTACTCAGGTGAAACAAGCTTACGATAAGAAAATAGGACCTTTCACCAGGGTGCTTTCAGTGAGTTAATGAGAAGATACCCTTATCCCGGCTAACGTTCTCCTAAAAAGAACCCCAGCAATGTTGGATATTTCGGTGGTAAATCTTTAGACCCGGTTTTCTGAATCATCCAGTCTTCTAATTCCTGACGGCACTTACCAAGTAATTCCTTGAAGTTGGTGAGATCGATGGCCTTATAGCTGTCAGATTTGTCTTTTTTAGCAGCATTTATCTGCTTATTATATTCTTCTACCAGCGCGAAAGTTTCTTTGAGCATTAGTTGTAATTGCTCCCCGAGAAAGCCAATTTTATCCTTGTTCATCAGCCAATTCATGTTTTCAAACCGGCGGGGTTTTTTAAGCTCAAGAAAATGCATGGACAGGCCCAGATTGAACCTCACGTCATAAAGCAATGCCTGGACGATTTCCGGGTATTTAGCGGCACCACCCCGTCTCCTTACCAGAGAAACAAGTATCATAATTATGGCTAATGAGATGATTACAACCCAAGCTCCAGCGCTCACAAAAACACCCCGAATAATTTAATACGAATCATTAATAGTCTCGAAAAGAAGTCAGGTCGGCTTGTTCTCTGCAGCTAATTTACCACCGTCTCCCCAATTATGCTTGGGGATATCGTTTATGATAATGTGAACAGCTTCGGCGGGAACGCCGATTTTTACAAAGGTGGCAGTAATACCTTCTACCAGGATTTTCTTCTGGTCGATCGTACGCCCGTCCCACATATTCACAATAACTACCGGCATAGCAGCCCCCTATTTAGACTCCTACGACAGCGTCAAACCGATGGTGCCCCTCCGCGTCGGAACTTGTCTTTCA
>JBAPXT010000197.1:0-1648 GCA_049284355.1 Sedimentisphaerales bacterium | reverse complement strand
GGCTCCAGTTGCGCTTCTCGACCTCCACGGTGTAGACGTAAAAAACAAAGGCCAGAAGCGGAATGACGTACCATTGGAACTGGCTTCCGTCGCGCAGGATGGACAGGGCTTTGGCCGCGGATTCGGTCATGGGGACCTCCTCGTAATCGTGTTCGGGATGGCTTGGATGAACGTACAATAACGGCGGCGAACGGCGGTTGTCAATCGCATAGAGTGGAAGGTGGAGACTGAGACAGCGAGCCCGCGCCTAATTCATCTTCCCGCGCAGGGCCCGGCCCAGAAATTGACGCGGGATGCCCAGGATCTGCGAACGCCACAACCGGTCGCATTGGGAGCAGGTTTCCAGGTCGTCGACGTCGCGGGCCAGAATTTTCTCCCGCAGGCGGATCATCTTGTCGTTGTTCCAAATCTCGCGGATGGTAGAATCGCGAACGTTGCCCAGCGTGTAATAGCCGAAGAAATCCTGGGTGCAGGGCAGGACCGATCCGTCCCAGAAGATGATCAGAGCGTGCCAGAGGAACGTGCAGGGCGAGTAGGCTTTGTGTGAGGGAGCGCGTCCCGCGTCTCCGGCCCAGTTGTGGAATTTCTTGATATGCAGTTTGTCGAGAGGCAATCCCTTGAAACGGGCGAGGAAGGCGCGCCGGGCGGCCTTATCGTATTTCTTGGCCGCGTCGGGGAAATCGATGAGCTCGATGAACGTGACGGGCTTCTTGGCCCCCATTTCCTTCTTGATCTGGAGAAAACGGACGATGTTGCCAATGGTCTTGTCGAAATCGGCGTTGACCCGGATGGACTCGTAGGTCTCCTTGTCCATGCCGTCGAAGGAGAAGGCGAATTGGTCCAGCCCGGCCTCGATCAGCCGGCGGGACTTGTCCTCGTCGAGGAGCGTTCCGTTGGTGTGGAAACGGGTGACGATCCCGGCGTCGTGGGCGTAGCGGACCATGTCGAAAAAGCGGGGGTGGAGGAGCGACTCGCCGCGGTGCAGGACATGGACGTCCGAGACGAAATCCTTGGCCTCGTCCACGATCTTCTTGAACAGCTCGAAATCCATGAACCCTTTCTGCTCCTTGGGCAGGTCCTTGTTCGGGCACATGACGCAGCGCAGGTTGCAGACGCTGGTCGGTTCGATCCACAAGCGGACGGGCATGTAGTCGAGGCGGGTCTTGCCGCCCTTGTAGGCGCGGAAGATTTTCCACAGGCGACGGTAATACGCGAGGCGGGTCATGGGCCGTTATTGTAGCGGAAATCGAGCAGTATAGTAAGACGTGGGCTCGAAAATGGGGGTTCGCTCCGGCGGAAATTCTTACGCCGTGGCGTCTCGTTTTTCTCGGCGGCTCGGAACTCGCGTCCCGCTTCGTTTTTACGGTTTTTGAACGGTCCGCTCAGACATCCTCGCCGTTCAGCCTCTTTCCGGTCCGAATACCCTCGGAAAACGAGATCGCGCGGCGGAATTTCCGCATCGGCGCTCACCCCCGCTCTTCTCGCCCTTCGAGATTGGCCGTGATTTTCGAGCGTGATTCAGCATGTTGAAACGTCGAAGAATGCAGAATACAGGGCTGTCCATTTTTCGAGCCGGATCTGTTCGGCACGAACGGTTTTTGCCATGGAGAGGGCGGCCAGAACGCGGGCGATCTTCTCGGCCGTATAC
>JBAPXT010000196.1:0-9819 GCA_049284355.1 Sedimentisphaerales bacterium | reverse complement strand
GGGTGGCTCCAGTGCAACTGTGGCCATCCTCGGTATATTTGTAGGATTTGCCTATGGCCGGACAAAAAAAAGCGTTCACATTTGTAGAGGTGATCCTGATTGTTTTATTTCTCGGCATATTCGCTGTTATTGCCGTGCCGAAGCTTCGGTTTACTGCTCTGTATCGTAAACAGGCTGATACGGTCGCAAGGAAAATTGTTACCGACCTTCGCCGGACACGCACACTCGCAATTTCCAACGCGGCGACTGATCCAAACGGCTTTGCACTAAATAGAACCGGCTTAACCTATAAAATAGTAGACCTGCATAATGGGACTACAGTAACAAACAGCACAGTTACAATTGACTCGACAATCACCTGTTCAAATGGAACATCCTTTCAGTTCAGCCCGCTGGGAAGTTTAAAAGCCGGAAGTGATTCCTTGTTAACCATTTCCGCTGGTGGAAAAACCTTTACAATTACCATTATTTCAGCAACAGGTGCCGTCAAATGCCGGTAGAACTGAAAAAAATGCGGATAATCAATAGACACTGTAAAGCTTTTACTATTACGGAGGTAGTGGTCGCTTCTCTCCTGCTGGGAGTGGCAATGGTTCCAATTCTGAAAGCTCTGACCAGTGCTAACCTCAGCACCACACTTATTGAACATAAGACCCGCAGTCTCACGCTCGCGCAGGCCAAGCTCGATGAAATAAAGGCACGCTCAATCTACCACTACAGCAGTTCATACACCCAGACCAACATATCGCTGGGTAGTTCATATTTGTGCAGCGTATCCGATAGCGGCTCAACCGGCGATCTCAGGACGATAACCGTCTCTGTTGGCTACGACCTCAACGGTAACGGCATCCTCGCATCTAATGAAATCCAGGTTACCCTGGCCACTCTTATCGCCAGAAGATGGTAAGTTGCCGGAGAAGGGTAAAATTTATAGGACCATTTCACGTCTCTGGAAGTCTTTGTTTCACAATAGTTGTTAATGTCCCACAGGCCAATATGGCCCAATATCCTGATTTATTGAAGCTTTTTGTTACCTGTTCCGTAATTTAAAATTTTACAAACATGCCTTTGTTTTTTGCCGAAAATAGCCGCCAGTAGCAGCAGATATTGTGCGCAAGCTGCGCAGTGAGGAACGATATGCCGAAAGCAAAATACAAAATGCGTACTACAACGGGGCTGACCATTGCTGAAATGGTTGTGGCTATGACTCCAATGGTCCTTATCTTTGCAGCTATATTGCCGCAGTTTAGAGCCATGTTCAATAGTTGGGACTCTAACGCCGGTACTGCCGAAACCATCCAGAACGGCAGAGTCCTCATAGACCACTTAAACCGCAACCTTGCAAAAGCGGTGAGAATAACCGCCGTAAGTGCGTCCTCGGTGACGAATGGCTACATCCAGTTTATCGCTAACGACAGTAACACTTATCGCTATGACATCGGCGGGAGCAACTACGTCGAGTTTGGCCGCGTCGGAAACCTTTCCGACTTGGCTGGGCCCGTCAGTTCCCTCCAGTTCACCTGCTATGATGGCAATGATTTTACAAACACCACAACCGATGGTAATTCCATCCGCTTTGTAAGTGTACAAACAATTTTGCCCAATCAAGCTGCGATTGGACAGGACAAAACCTTCACCGCCTCGGCTTATCTCCGGACCAACAGCAGCAGCCAGACGGCGCTGACAGACGGGACTCCGTTTGATTTCGATGCTACGAGTGGGCAGTATCCGGCTTTGGTCGAGATAGACGCCACCCGCTATCTTTGTGCGTATAGCAGGAGTAATCTCGGTAATGCTGTGGTTCTGACAGTGGACCCGAGCACGTCGGCCATCACGGCGGGCACTCGGAACCAGTTTGACGGGACAAGCGGACTGTATCCTGCTTTGGCGCAGATAGATGCCACCCGCTATCTCTGTGCGTATAGCAGGAGTAATCTCGGCAATGCTATAGTTCTGACGGTATCTGGCACAACTATCACGGCGGGTACTCGGAACCAGTTTGACGGTACAAGCGGACTGTACCCTGCTTTGGTGCAGATAGATGCCACACACTATCTCTGTGCGTATAGCAGGAGTAATCTCGGCAATGCTATAGTTCTGACGGTGTCCGGCACAACTATCACGGCGGGTACTCGGTACGCATTTGACTCGACAAGCGGACAGTATCCTGCTTTGGCACAGATAGATACCACACACTATCTCTGTGCGTATAGCAGGAGCAATCTCGGCAATGCTGTGGTTCTGACGGTATCTGGCACAACTATCACGGCGGGTACTCGGTTCCAATTTGACGGGACAAGCGGACTGTATCCTGCTTTGGCGCGGATGGATTCCACTCACTATCTTTGCGCCTACACGGGTCCAAGCAGCCACGGCTGGGCTGTTGTGCTCAAAGTCAACAGTTCTGGTTGGACTATCTCAAAAGAAACGACCCTTGAATACGATACCTCGACCTCGGCAGCGACTTGGCCGGCCTTGGCACAGATTGATACTATTAATTACCTCTGTGCGTATACGGGACCGAGCTCGCACGGCCGGTCGGTGACATTATGCACACTCAAACCGTGAGTGTTAGTGGATGTATGAAAATCAGACAAAGAAATAACGGTTCGGTCTTCTTGATAGCTGTCTTTGCGGTTGCGCTTCTCGCGACGCTGACAGCATGTATCTTGCAGATGAGTACCGAGGAAGTAATGCTTATGCAGAATCAAACCCATGCTGCGCAGGTTTTGGCTACCACCGAAATCGGCCTCAACGATGCTTTTGCAGGAATCCGCCAGGGTACTGACCCGAATATTGCCGGTGAATTTTTCAATGGCGGCTCGTATGCCGTAACTGCCGGTTCATCCGCTGTATCGGATTTGTTGATTACCTCGACAGCTACGACATCCTAAGGTTTTTTCGCCGGAGAGGAGAAGGGTAAAATTTATAGGACCATTTCACGTCTCTGGAAGTCTTTGTTTCACAATAGTTGTTAATGTCCCATAAGAACAGGCCAATATGGCCCAACAACCTGATTTATTGAGGCTTTTTATTACCTGTCCCGTAATTTCAAATTTTACAAACACGCCTTTGTTTTTTGCCGAAAGTATCGACAGTAGCATCAGTTATTGTGCGCAGTGAGATACGATATGCCGAACGTAAAATACAAAACTTGTCTCCATCGCAGTCGAAGGATGCGTACTACAACGGGGCTTACCCTTGTTGAGATGGTTATTGCGATTGCTCTGATGGTCATTATCTTTGCAGCTGTAGTGCCGTCATTCAGGGCCATATTGAATAGTTGGGACTCTAAAGCCGGTACTGCCGAAACCCTCCAGAACGGCAGAATCCTCATCGACCACTTAAACCGCAATCTCTCAAAGGCCGTCAAAACAACCTCTGTAAGCAGCCCCAGCCAGACCAGCGGCTTCATAGTATTTAAAGACAACGATGGCAACAGCTGGAGATATGATGTTAACAGTACAACCAGCTACGTCGAATTCGGCCGCGTCGGAAGCCTTTCCGACTTGGCCGGGCCCGTCAGTCTGCTTACCTTTACCTGCTACGATGCCTGTGGTTTGGATACTAATACTCCAACTATGGATGTCAACACCATCCGCGTTGTGAAGGTCAGAGCAACCCTTACCAACTCAGCCACGCTCGGCCAGGACAAAACCTTCACTGCATCAGCTTACCTCCGCGCAAACGCAAATAATGGCGGGCTTGTGGGGTGTTGGAAACTGGATGAAGCCAGCGGAGCAACCGCAGCAGATTCATCTGGCAATGGCCGCAATGGAACATTATACAATATGAGTTCGCCGACCTGCTGGGGCCCGGGAAAAATTGGCAGCGGCGCACTGAACTTCGATGGCGTTAACGACTATGTAAGTTTGCCCATCGGGTCAGCTATTGGTTCACTGACTAACTGCTCAGTCACATCATGGATATTCTGGGGAGGAGGAAGTTACTCGCAGCGCATCTGGGATTTCGGCACTGGCACAACTCGCTATATGTGCCTCACCACCCGTAACAGCTCCACCGGAACGCCGCGATTCGCCATTACAAATAGTGGTAGCGCCGGTGAAAACCAGACAACAGCGCCATCGGCTTTGTCCGCTGGCGTATGGCATCATATAGCTGTAACTATAGATGCTGATAATCATACCCACTCATTGTATCTCGATGGGACCAGAATCGCTCAGAACACCTCTGCTGTCTGCAAACCCAGCGACCTGGGCAATACTACCAATAACTGGCTTGCCAGGTCACAATATTCTGCCGACCCGTGCTTATATGCCGCATTGGATGATGTCCGCATCTACGACCGTGCGCTCAGTGCCACGGAAATCGCCCAGTTGGTTAATATCCTCACATACAGGGATTTAGCCGAGACCAAAGCCGGTTCCGATGTTGCCTCTCTTGCTATTTCAACGCCAGGTACTACGGCTGTGGGGGACCTGTTAATCGCGGCAATCGCCACGGATGGAAATACTTACGCCTCTATTGCTGCACCCGTTGGCGGGGGATGGACACTGATTGACCGCGGCACATGCAACGGCGAAGTAACCCTCGGCGCCTGGTGGAAAAAGGCAGATACCGCAGGGACAACCAGTCATACCTTCACCTGGACAGGCAGTCAGCAGGCCTACGGCTGGATGATGCGGTTCACTGGCCAGCATGCCACTAATCCGATTAATGGTACACCAGTGGCCACCAACTCAATCAGCGCTACTCCTACCAGTCCTGCAGTATCTACGACAGTCAATAATTGCCTGATTCTTCGTCTCGGAGCGTTTGATAATGATGAAATCACGGTCGATTCTCCCGGACTGGCAGGCCATACAGCAATTACGATGGACAAAAGCTCCGCCGATCCCACAGGGCTTGTCGGCTGGTGGAAACTGAATGAGACTTCCGGAACAACTGCCGCGGATTCATCTGGCAGCGGCAATAACGGGACTCTGGTTAATATGACTCCGGCAACAGACTGGGTCACAGGGATGATCGGTGGAGGGCTTGATATGGATGGGGTGGACGACTATGTTAATTGCGGAAATGGTGCGAGCTTGAATATCACTGCTAAGATTACACTTGCGGCTTGGGTAAAAACGAGGGACACCGGCGACGGTCAATTTAATCCTTATATCGCCAAAGGCGACTACGGTTATGAGTTAAGGAACAATACCAATACTGAGATGGCTTTTAGCATCCGTGGTAGTGATGGCGCGTGGCATCTAACTTATTCTGCAACCAGTGGATTTAATAACGTCTGGCACCATGTGGCTGGAACTTATGATGGAAGTAACCTCAGGTTATACATTGACGGTGTATTAAAATTTACTCTCGCTTATGTAGGGTCTATAGCCACCAATACTTACCCTGTCAATATAGGAAGAAACAGTGAGCAGACTACCCGTCTTTACAATGGCGTCATCGACGATGCCCGCATCTACAACCGTGCGCTCAGCACCGCGGAAATCGCTCAGTTGGCTACTGGCCCGGTCTCCGGAGGCGCAGGTTACACCAATCAGTCGGCAATCGGCAGCAGCGGAACCTCGACATTTACACTGGGTTCGTCAAACGAAGCGAGGGCACTAACAATAGCGATAGCCCCGGCTGATAACAGCACTTATGATTGTTGTGGAGACTACATAAAACCTTAGAGTAGAGTTGCTATGAAAGCAAACGCAAAAAATAACGGTTCTGTGTTTCTTATGACGGTCTTTGTCATATCGCTGCTCGCTGTGCTCACTATGGGCATACTCCAGATGAGTACCGAAGAAATACAGCTTATGCAGAATCAAACCTATGCTGCGCAGGCGATTGCAGTTGCCGAGGCTGGTTTGAATGACGCCTTCTCACAAATACGGACGACTCGGACTTGGACGACCGGTTTTACCAACAAGTCATTTCCTGGCTATGGCACCTACACTGTGACTGTTACAGGCACCTTGCCGAGTCGCACAATCACCTCCACAGCCACTACATCCGCCGGTTATGTCGCCGTAGCGAAGGCCGACGTAACAATCGGTCGCAGCAGTCCCTACATAATAAGAGTAGATAAGTTAAGGGTCAACGAATAATGCTCAGCGTGAAAACCGCACTGGTAATGCTTAAAACCAAAGGTAGCAAAAGGAAAGCAGAAGTTTTATGTGGTAAATTGTGAAAGAGCGTTCATATGGCTGACAAAAAAATAGAAAAACCAAAACGTCTCGGCAGGGGACTGGCCTCGCTTTTTGGTCCGATGTCACCGGAAGGGGCCGAAGCAGTACTCAAGAGTGAGCCGAGAACGCTCATCGCCGAAACCGCACTGCAGACACCCAAAACCAAGAGTGGGCTTGGAGTGCTAAGCGCCGAAACCGCACTGCAAACACCCAAAACCGAGGGTGGGCTTGGAGTGCTAAGCGCCAAAACCATGCTGCAAACGCTCAAAACCAAAAGTGGACTGAGAACGTTCAGCGTGAAAACCGCACTGCAAATGCTTAAAACCAAAGGGCTTGGAAGGCTCAGAACAAAAACTGCTCTGGGAATAGATATCTCGGATAAGCGGATAAGTCTGGTGCTCCTTAAGAAGGGCAATAACGGAGTTGAATTACTCGCTTCTGCCAGTGCTCCTGTTCCAGACGGAGCGATAAAAAATGGTAACATTGAAGATGCGAGAGTTTTAGCTAAGGTGATAAAAGAGCTGAAAACCAGAAATAAAATGCGTTCATCTCACACAGCGTTGTCGTTTATTGTCGACCCTGAGGTGATACAAATTCTCGACCTGCCTAAAGGTGTTCCGGCTAATATAGGACAATTTGTACGCAATGAAGTAAAACACTATGCAAAACTGCCGATTAAAAACATCGCCGTGGATTTCTGCGGCGTAGAGTCATCGGTCAGGTTGGGTAATCGCCGAGCGTTTGTAGTTGCCGCAGATAATCAAAAGATTACTCAGGCCGCTAAGGCGATGACCTCCGAAGGCTTAAGTATCGGTGCTTTTGAACCGGCTTCGGTGGCTTACATCAGGGCTTGTTATGAAAAGAAAATCGCCAATAAATTTGACCAGAATCTCCTGTTTGCTATTGTACGTGAGGGCGTTCTTAATTTATATCTGTTCAGAAACCAAAAATTGGATTTTGTAAGAACAAAACGATTTGAGGCCGACAAGGCCGACCCGGATAAATACTCTAAATGGCTGGCGGCTGAAATATATGAAGTAATGCGATTCTATGAGTTTGAGGTTCTTGATAAACACGATAAGTGGGAAGTGCTCCTGACCACCGACATTTATAGTAAATATTTAAAAGATAATACCAAACTGCTCGGAACAGATGGCTCTGCCCTGGGTATTGAGGCGGTAGAACTGAAAGTTAGGTCCCCGGAAGATGAATATCTTGACACGCCATTTGCTGATACGAATCTTCCCGACAAGCCTTCAGCCGTTGCTGTTGGCCTGGCTATGAAACTCTTGGACCTTCAGGGTTGTACCTTGAATATAAATCTTCTCCCGCTGCAGATATCTGAGATTAAATCAGCGAGAAAGCAGGCTTTGGTTATTGCCAATATCGCGGCGGTTATTCTCTTTCTGATGATTCTGAGCGTCGGCTTTTTCAATACAAATGTGGCGAAGGTAACGGGAGATATAGAGCGGCAGACACACTTGAGCCGGGGTATAAAGGAATTGCTGAACGAACAAGCATTGTTGGACAAGCAAATCGCAGATGTATCTGGGGAGTTCAAAGGTATGAATGCTGTTTTGAAACCAACCTCTTTTTTGAAATGGGAGCAAATCCTTGATGAGGTCAGGTTTGCAATACCTAAAAAGGTGTGGGTAACGGATATTTCCGGTGACGACGGCTCGAAAATGTTGCTTTATGGCCAGGCCCTTTCGTACGATGCTGTTTATCTCTTCGTTCAGAAGCTTAATGACTCCAAACATATAGTTTCAGCTTCGCTGATTGAAACCAAAAAGGATAGTCAGTCAAAGGATTTGGTGTTGTGGTCTGTTAGCTGTTCATTAATTCAATAATAAGGAATATTGCTTGATGTTATTAGGGAATTGGACAAAATCAGCTCGCTTTTCAGGTAATGCCGTGTTTATTGCGCTTGTTCTGATAGGAATATTCGCCATTTATAATTGGATTGTTGTACCTCATGAAAATAATCTTATGGCCGCACAGAGGTATAGGTCGGTCACGGATGTTCTTGCAAAGAAGAACGAAATTATCAGCGGGGAAATGATAGTTAAGAAGAAAAATCTTGAAAAATTACAGAATGAGCTTGACCAGCTTCATACCGGCTTATTTGACCCTGTCGGAGTCAAGAAATTTTTCAGTGACATCGACTTTATGGCGGAAAGTACGAACTGCACTATACGTTCATTGAATATTTCGCAGGCTGAATCGGCGCTCAAGGCTGACCAGTCGAAGGCACGCAGCGATATAACTGCAAATCGTGCTGCATTGAGTGTTGTGGGTAATTACGGAAATATAGTCGCACTAATTGGTAAACTGCAGGACCGCCCCCAGCAGGTGCGGATAGATTCGTTGAGTATTAAGTTAATTGGCGGCAACTCTAATCAATTGGGATGCGATATGACTATCATGGTCTATGAAATACAGAATAAGGAGGAATACACCAATGACTAAGCTGACGTATATCAAAATTGTTTTATGTTTTTTGATTGCCGCTCTGTGCCTCTCGTCTGAGAACGGGCTGTCTCAAGAGACTGATGTTGGCAGGGGGGACCCCTTTTCGCAATTCCAGCAGGAGAAGAAACCTTCTGTTGCGCAAACAGTCTCTGATACTAATGCCGTAGTAAAGCCTCCGCCCGAGCTGTTTATTGAAACTGTAACTTTAAAGTTCCTTGATGCCAAAAACCTCAAACCCGCAATTGAAAGAATGTTAACGGAAGGATACGGCAGGATAGAGGTGGACAGCAAGAGCAATTCCCTGATAATCTGCGACACAAAGGAAAGTCTCGAAAAAATTCTCGTTCGGATTAGAAAAGCTGACAAAACGCCCGAGCAGATTATGATAGAGGTCGTCATTCTCGACGTAAAACTCAAGAACGAAACTGAAATAGGCGTCAACTGGGACTTCCTCACCACTAAGTATAATGTGAAGCTCGCTAATGACTCGAAAATCGGCACTTCCTTCAGACAAAGCCTCGGGTTCACTGACACGGTTACTGCAATTGCTGAAACGGCTACAACGATCGCCGATGCTACGGCATGGAATACCATCGGTACAGGTTCTGACTTCAGTCTTATCTACGGCGACATCAGAAACGTAGTTCACATGCTGCAGGAAAAGAACAATGTTGAAATTCTTGCAAGTCCGAGAGTTATAGTTTTAAGCGGCAAGGAATCTACTATTAAAGCTGTTGAAGAAATACCGTATCGGGAACAGACTGACACGAGCCAGGGCGGAGCTTCAGCTCTGACAAGCACGCAATTCAAAAATGTTGGTGTAACGCTTAGGGTCGGAGCTACACTGACGGATGGCAATTCCATCCTCTTGAATGTCGAAGGCACACAGAACGTCCAAACGGGTACAAGCGTCGTCGCTGGCGTCACCGGCACGCCAATAGTTGATACCAGAGAAATACAAAGCTCGCTGCTGATGGAAGACGGCCAGATACTTGTCATCGGAGGCCTGCGACGAAAAGAGACTCAGAAACAAACCAATCAGCTTCCCATACTTGGAGACCTGCCGGTAGTAGGCTTTCTCTTCAGGGCTACAGAAACCATCCAGAACAATTCTGAGCTGCTCGTGATTCTTTCACCGCATATTTACGCCGGCGATAAACCAAGCGATGTTGAAATGGAGAAGTTTAACGAAATTACTAAA
>JBAPXT010000195.1:0-5994 GCA_049284355.1 Sedimentisphaerales bacterium | reverse complement strand
CATCGCTGACGAGCCGAAAATCTACCTCGAAATCTTTGAGTTCGGCTTCCGCTTTTTCACACCCTTTGCGTGTGAAAACCCAAAAATCTGTCGTCCCGTTGGTTACAAAGGCCAGTTTTGTTTTCTTCGATGGACTCTCCGCATCTTTTTTGGAACAGCCCGCCTGCGAAGATGCCAGACAGATGAGCGACACCATCAGCAAATTAAAAAATAGTTTTTTCATCTTGACGCTCCCAAAAAAATAGCCCGATTTCTTGATGAGTTTTTCTGACCTTTTCAATATTTAATATACTCAGGTAAAACTTTAACACAAAACAAAGTTGCTGCAAGGATAAAAAATAGTTATATTGAAAAAAACCGACAGCTAAATTAAAGCGCCTACTAAGGGTAAAATTGTGGCTTATACAATTGGTTTGGATTACGGCACGAATTCCATAAGATGTTTGGTAGTTGATGTTACTAACGGCAACGAGTTAGGCTCGGCTATCTATAACTATGAAACCGGCGAAGCCGGTATCATTCTTGATCCTTCCGACCATAACCTGGCAAGGCAAAATCCTGCGGATTATGTAAAAGGTATGGAAGTTACACTTAAAAAGGCCATACTTCAGGCGAAGAGAACCGTTAAGAAATTCGACGTAGGTCAGATCATCGGTATCGGCGTCGATACGACCGGCTCAACCCCTATGCCGGTCGATAAGGATGGCACGCCTCTTGGTATGCTGAATGCATTCAAAGATAATCCAAACGCACAGGCGTGGTTGTGGAAAGACCACACTGGCCACGCCGAAGCTGCTGAGATTACCGAACTGGCCGAAAAGGAGCACCCAGAGTATCTGGCCAAGTGTGGCGGAACGTATTCATCAGAATGGTTCTTCAGCAAAATCCTTCATTGTTTAAGAGTTGACCCAAATGTTTTCAATGCCGCTTATACCTGGGTCGAGCACGCCGATTATATGCCGGCACTTCTAACCGGAACTACAGACCCGCAAAAACTCAAACGCTGCCGATGTGCCGCCGGACACAAGGCGATTTTCAATGACCACTGGGGCGGCTATCCGGCCAGGGATTTCCTTGCAAAGCTCGACCCAAAACTGGGGCGACTCCGTGACACTTTAAGCGATAAGACCTACGCCATTGACCAAAAGGCAGGTGGCCTAACCAAAGATTGGGCGGACAAACTCGGCCTAAAAGCCGGGATACCGGTTGCAATGGGTGCTTTTGATGCTCATCTCGGCGGCGTTGGTTCAGGAATAAGCGCCGGCAAATTAGTGAAAATCATCGGCACCAGCACTTGTGATATGGCTGTCTGGCCGGCAGATAAGGATTTAGCTGATATTCCGGGTATATGCGGAATAGTTGATGGCTCAATCCTGCCGGGTTTCTGGGGGCTTGAGGCCGGTCAATCCGCTGTCGGCGACATCTTCAACTGGTTCGTTAATTACATCCAGCCGGGCGGAAAAACGGCAGGTTCTCATAAAACTCTTACAGAGAAGGCAGCGAAGTTAAAGCCAGGCCAGTCGGGTCTGTTGGCTCTCGACTGGAACAATGGAAACAGAACGATACTTGTTGACCAGCGGCTGACTGGGTTGCTTTTAGGTCAGACTCTGCACACAAAACCGAAAGAGATTTACAGGGTGCTGATTGAGGCAACTGCTTTTGGCGCTCTTACTATCATCAACAGATTCGAAGAATACGGAGTTAAAATATCGGAGGTGATAAATTGCGGCGGTATCGCCGAGAAAAATCCTTTGCTGATGCAAATTTATGCTGATGTGACCGGCAGAGAAATGAAAATAACCCGCTCTGCTCAGACTTGTGCTCTGGGTTCAGCTATGGCCGGTGCGGTAGTTGCAGGCAAAGCGGCCGGCGGTTATGATAATTTTACCGATGCTCAGGCCGCTATATGTGGGATGAAGGATACAACCTACAAGCCGAATCCTGAAAACCATAACGTTTACAAACGGCTCTATTTACTGTACAAACAGCTCCACGATGCCTTTGGTTTGCCCCCGCCGCTGTCTTGCGACAGCAAGACGCGGGGGGCAGGCAAAATGGCAAATGTGATGAAAGACCTGTTAAACATCAAAAATATGGTAACTTCTAAATAAATTATATGTACGAAGAACTCAAAAAAGCCGTTTGTGATGCAAATATTGAACTGCAGAGACAGAAGCTTGTTATTTATAGTTTTGGCAATGTTAGCGGCATTGACCGCTCAAAGGGCATAGTCGCCATCAAACCCAGCGGTGTCCCGTACGACGATTTGACCCCCGACAAGATAGTAGTTCTTGACTTTGATGGTAACAGGGTTGAAGGTGACCTTAAACCTTCATCAGATGCGCCGACCCATCTTGAGCTTTACAGAAATTTCAAATCTATAGGTGCTGTATGTCACAGCCATTGTCCAAATGCAACTTTATGGGCGCAGGCCTGTAGGGAAATTCCCTGTCTAGGCACCACTCACGCCGATTATTTCTATGGCCCTATACCCGTTACCAAGGTGATGACAAAAGACGAAATACAAAGCAATTATGAACAAAACACAGGCAAGGTCATTGTTAGGCGTTTTGCCGGCGTTGACCCAATGCAAACACCGGCGGTTCTGGTTGCCAATCACGGACCTTTTACGTGGGGTAAGGCCCCTGCTGACGCTGTAGAAGCTATGGTTGTGCTGGAACACATAGCAGCAATGGCCCTCGGCACTATAACGATAAATCCGAATCAAAGTCAGATTGACAAGGTACTTCTGGATAAACACTACTTGCGGAAACATGGCAAAAACGCTTATTATGGACAAAAATAATTTGTCTGGAGAAGCAAAAATGAACAAGACTACATTTGGTATCATTGTTGGTAACAGAGGCTTTTTCCCGGACCACTTGGCAAAAATAGGACGAAAGGACATACTTGATGTCCTTAAGAAAAATGGGTTCAACACAATAGCCCTGTCAATGCAGGATACAAAATATGGTGCGGTTGAAACTTTTGCCGATGCAAAAAAATGCGCTGCCCTTTTTGCGAAGAACGCTGAAAAGATAGATGGCATAATTGTAACGCTTCCGAACTTTGGTGACGAGAGAGGTGTTGCAGAGACAATCAAACGCTCAGGCCTTAATGTACCGATTTTAATCCAGGCTGAACCTGATACTTCGGCCAAAATGACCATAGCTGACAGGCGGGATTCTTTCTGTGGTAAAATCAGTGTTTGTAACAATCTCAGGCAGGCCGCCATCCCTTACACGCTGACAAAATCACATACCGTTAAAGTTACCTCGGCTGAATTTAAGAACGACCTCGATGATTTTGCCTCTGTCTGCCGAATTGTTCAAGGCCTTCAGAACGTACGTTTCGGTGCCATCGGTGCCAGGCCGGCAGCTTTTAACACCGTCCGCTACAGTGAAAAAATTCTCGAACTTTCGGGCATCGCAGTAGAAACTCTGGATTTATCTGAAGTCATTGGAAAAATCAATTTGCTCCCCGACAATGACAGAACCGTTAAAGCCAAACTAAATGCCGTCGGGAAATATATTTCGACAAAATCAATTCCTGCCGACGCACTTTTGAAGATAGCCAAATTCGGCTGCGTGGTGGACCGGTGGGTCAAAGAAAACGAAATTGATGGAACGGCTATTCAATGCTGGACCAGTCTTGAGGAATTTTTCGGCATAGTGCCCTGCACGCTTATGAGTATGATGAACGAGTCTCTGATGCCGAGTGCCTGTGAAGTTGATATTACAGGTTTGTTGGGGATGTATATTTTGCAATTAGCTGGCGGCACGCCAAGCGCAATTCTGGACTGGAACAACAACTACGCTGACGACCCAGACAAGTGTGTTTTGTTCCATTGCAGTAATCTGCCCAAATCGTTCTTCAAAAGTTCGAGGATGGATTATCAGGAAATAATCGCCGGCACCGTAGGCAGGGAAAATACTTATGGTACGGTTGTTGGCAGAATAGCTCCTCGTAAGGCGACCTTCTGCAGGGCGACGACCGACGATGCAGCAGGCATTATCAGTACTTACGTCGGTGAGGGCGAATTCACAAATGATAAACTTGATACCTTTGGTGGCTATGGCGTGATGAAAATTCCAAACCTCCAGGTGCTTATGCGGTATATTTGTAGGATGGGTTTTGAGCATCACGTCGCTGTAAATATGTGCCAAAAAGCTGATGTAATTGCTGAGGCTCTGGACAACTATATGGGCTGGGAGGTCTATCGGCACGGATAAATCATGGTGTAGTGAATCGGATTTAAAGTTCAAGTAGGAGAAAAAGCTGAAATGAAAACTAAATATGTTCCGATTCTGTCAGTTGTTGTAATATTGTTTATGTTTGGTTGTAATGAACTTGCTATGCATGGAGAAAAAAAAATGAGCATTAAAAAACAGGCTTTCGGAAAAACAAAGGACGGCAAAAAAGTTGATTTGTACACCCTGACCAACACCAACGGCTTAAAGGCTGAAATAATGACCTATGGCGGTGTCCTGACATCGCTTCAGGTGCCCGACCGGAAGGGGAATTTCGCCGATATCGTCTTAGGCTGCGACAGCTTTGACGAATATCTCAAGGGCACTCCTTACTTCGGTGCGATAGTCGGCCGCTATGCAAACCGTATCGCCAAAGGCAAATTCACCCTCGATGGCGTCGAATACACGCTGGCAATAAATAACGGCCCGAATCACCTCCACGGCGGCATAAAGGGGTTCAGTATGGTTGTTTGGAACGCAAAACAAATGCAGACTGACGAAGGCCCCGCCCTGAAATTAACTTATCGGAGCCCTGACGGCGAAGAAGGCTATCCCGGCAACCTCTCCTGCACAGTTGTTTACACCCTCACGAACAATAATGAGCTGAAAATCAGCTACGAAGCCGAGACCGACAAAGCCACTGTTATCAATCTTACGCATCACAGCTATTTCAATCTCGCCGGCCATAATTCCGGTGATGTTCTCGGGCATGAGCTTACGATTAATGCCGACAATTTCACCCCCACCGACAAGGACTTGATACCGACCGGTGAAATAAAACCTGTCAAAGGTACACCGCTGGATTTCACTAAGCCGATGACTATCGGCTCACGCATAAAGCAGGTCGAAGGTGGTTACGACCACAATTACGTCCTCAATAGTTCTAATGGCTCGCTGGTTCTTGCAGCTTCGGCCTACGAGCCGAAGACCGGCCGTGTTATGGAAGTTTTCACTACCGAACCGGGCATTCAGTTCTATACCGGGAACTACGTGGATAACAAGGGAAAAGAAGGTGCCGTTTATAAAAAGCAAAGCGGCTTCTGCCTCGAGGCGGAGCATTTCCCGGATTCACCCAACAAACCCGGTTTCCCGTCGGTGGTCTTAAGGCCGGGCGAGAAATATACTCAGTTGACCGTGCATAAGTTTTCTGCACGATAACCAATACGGATTAAAACATATTTGTTAAAGGAGAATAGTTTTATGACCACACTAATCATTATTGCTGTTGTTCTTGCTTTGCTCGTTCTTTTTGTAATCGCCGCCTACAACGCTTTGGTTCGGCTTCGCAATCAGGTCGATAATGCCTGGTCGCAGATTGATGTCCAGTTGAAGCGCCGCCACGATTTAATTCCTAATCTCGTCGAAACCGCCAAAGGTTATATGAAGCATGAACGCGGGACCTTTGAAGCCATAACCGAGGCCAGAAGCCGCGCTATGGGGGCAGGGACCGTCGCAGAGGCTGGTAAAGCCGAAGGCGCGCTCGGCGAAGCCCTCAGTAAATTTATGCTCGTAGTCGAAAATTATCCCGACCTCAAGGCCAATCAGAATTTCCTCGCTGTCCAGGAAGAATTAGCCAGCACCGAAAACAGAATCTCCTTTGCACGCCAGAGCTACAATGACCAGGTCCTCTTCTTTAATAACAAGATTCAGATATTCCCTTCTAACGTCGTTGCGAATACGTTCAATTTCAGCAAGCGAGATTTCTTCGAGCTTGAATCTGCCGCTGAGAGGGAAGTCCCGAAAG
>JBAPXT010000194.1:0-2114 GCA_049284355.1 Sedimentisphaerales bacterium | reverse complement strand
AGGCCCTCAAAGATTTTCTCTCTGGCGAAAGTACTCCAGATATGCCGGCTCTCGAAGCAATGGCAAAATACTACGGAGTGACGTTGCCCGAAATAAACGTCGTTGATTTCCGAAATAGCGGCTACACCCCTGAAGCCCTTGTCAACTTTATCGCGTTACTCGGCTGGAACCCCGGCGGCGAAAAAGAGATTATGCCCCTGGATGAGCTTATCGCCAGTTTTGATATCACTCGACTGACTAAATCAAACAGCTTATTTGACCGAGGCAAACTCATCGCCTTCAACACCGAACATATAAAAATGCTCTCTAAAGAGAAACTTCTCAGCCATTTGAAGGCGTACCTGAAGGCCATTGATTCACCTGTCGCCAAAGCCAATGATGAAACGCTTTTGCGTCTGATCAAAATCTGCGAAGGCGCAAGGACGCTGGCCGATATCGAGCACAAATGCAAATTCCTGTTTACTGCTGATGACCAGATTGAATACGATGAAAAGGCCGTGCAAAAAGTGCTGCTCAAGGATAATGGCCTTGCGATGCTCAAACTCGTCCGCGAAAAATTAGCTGGGATGGCTGAATTCACCGAGCAGGGTATTGAGGATATGCTGCGGGCGTTGGCTGAAGAGCACAAAGTGGGCCTGGGCAAGGTCGCCCAGCCCTTGCGCGTCGCCATCACCGGCTCGACCGTCAGCCCGCCCATCTTCGACTCCGTCCAGTTACTCGGTAAGGAACAGACATTGAAGCGGATTGATAATGCTGTGCGAAAATTTGCATAGCAACGCAGACAGTAAAGCAAATAGTAAATAGTAAAAGGCAAAAATACGAAGGAAAATGCAAAAAGGCAAAGAAAACATTAAAATCGCATTTAAGAAACGGATGTACAGTTTTGTGTTGAGATTGATTGAGTTCATAGACGCTCTTCCAAAAGATAATGTTTCGCGCAGAATAAGCGATCAATTGCTTAGAAGCGGCACCAGCATTTTGGGCAATTACGTTGAGGCACAATCCGCTGCGAGCAAAAAGGAATTCGTCAATTATTTCAATATATCTTTACGTTCAACAAATGAAAGCAAGATGTGGCTTGCCTTGCTCAGGGACAGCAAACGGACTAAATCTGAATCCGTGCAGTGGTTTTTGTGTGAATTGGACGAATTCTCGAAAATTTTCGCTTCCAGTATTTTAACCGCAAAGGGGAAAAGAACTATCTGAAGCACATAGTAAATAGCAAATGGCAAAAGGCAAAAATATAAAGGAGAACGCAAAAAGGTAAATGAAACGTTAGCTTTCGCAAAGGAGATTAAACTTTTTAAGTTTTGTTTTGTATTTTTACTTTTTTATATTTACTTTTTTCTATGAGGAAAAGGTATGTCGCTCTTAGTAACTGGTTCGATAGGGATAGATACTGTAAAGACGCCTTTTGGGGTGAGCAAGGATTGTCTGGGCGGCTCGGCTGTTTATTTCAGTATGGCCGCGAGTTTCTTCACACACGTGCGGTTTCTTGGCGCAATCGGCGCCGATTGCCCCTTTGATTTGAAAAAGATTTTCAAAAATAGACGAGTTGACTTCACGGGTCTCGAAGTGCGATACGAAAGCAAGACCTTCCGCTGGGCCGGGTCATATCTGGGCGCAATGAATGAGGCCATAACGGATTTCGTCGAGTTGAACGTCCTCGCAGAAGAACCGCCCCAAATGCCCGAAGAATACAAGGACAGTAAATTCGTCTTTTTAGCAAATACCGCGCCGATTCTGCAAATCCAGCTTCTCGACCAGCTTAATCGCCCCAAATTTGTCGCCGCGGATACGATGAATCTCTGGATAAATAACAATCTCGCTGATTTGAAACGCCTCCTGAAAAAAATCGACTGTCTCATCCTCAATGAAACTGAAGCGAGGATGCTATCAGGCGACCACAATCTCATAACCGCTGCGGCCAAAATTGAAAAACTTGGCCCCACTGTCGTGGTCATCAAGAAGGGCGAATCCGGCTCAATCATTTATGTGTCGCGGGCTTCCAGCCCGCGCAAACGCGGCCAAGATGGCCGCGACACAAAATTATTTGTTCTGCCCGCCTATCCCGCCACAGTTGTCAAAGACCCCACCGGCGCGGGCGACAGCTT
>JBAPXT010000193.1:0-2064 GCA_049284355.1 Sedimentisphaerales bacterium | reverse complement strand
GCTTAAAACAGATAAGAGGACATTTATAATCGCGGAGATTTCGGCGAATCACGGGCAGGATTTTGGCCGGGCGGTAAGATTAATAAAAAAAGCGAAGGAATGTGGTGTTGACGCTGTCAAGTTCCAGGCCTATACGCCTGAGACACTGACAATCAATTCCGGCAATAAATACTTTCAAATAAAACATCCTGAATGGGGCGGTCAAACGCTATACGAACTTTATAAAAAAGCATATACTCCATGGAAGTGGTTCAAGAATCTGAAAAAAGTAACCGATGACCTCAATATGACATTTCTTTGTTCAGCTTTTGACAAAACCAGCGTTGACCTTCTGGAAGAACTGGATATTTGCGCTCATAAGATAGCTTCGCCTGAGTTAGTGGACCTGCTATTGATTGAGTACGCTGCAAAGGCGAAAAAGCCCTTAATAATGTCCACCGGCATGGCTGACATTTACGAGATTCAAGAAGCGGTCACTACCGCAAGGAAAGCCGGTGCAAAAGAAATAATCCTATTAAAATGCGTATCGAGCTACCCAGCCCAGCCCGGGGAGATGAATTTGAGGACTATTCCGCATATGCGGGAGCTTTTCGGCTGTCCGGTTGGTATCTCCGACCACAGTTTGGGGATTGGGGCTTCTATCTGTGCGGTAGCTTTAGGCGCAAGTGTTGTTGAGAAACATTTTACTTTGTCAAGAAAGATTAAAACACCCGACAATTTCTTCTCAATAGAGCCGGAAGAATTAAAAGAGTTGGTAACAAATATAAGAATTGCTGAGAAGGCTTTAGGCAAAGTTTATTATGGACTAACTAAAGAAGAAAGCAAAAGCAAGATTTTCAGGCGTTCTTTGTTTGTGGTTAAAGACATTAAAAAAGGGCAAGTTTTTTCCGAGGATAATATCAAATCTATCAGACCTGCGGCTGGTCTTGCGCCAAAGTATATAGGCGAAGTTTTGGGTAAAAGGGCAACGGTAGATATAAAACGTGGAACACCGTTGAACTGGGATTTAATTGAGACTATCTCAGTAAAAAAGTGAGACAATCGTGTCCGCTATAATACGACGCATTTTTGTGATACATTTTGAAAATATAAGGAGCCTTTAATAATGAGTAAGTCAATATTTCGTGTGGAAGAGCTTTCCCAAAAAAGGGATAAAAAAACAGTAGAGCCCTTACGTAAACGCCCTACAGACAGGCTGGTATCCCACGCACGGCAGGTTTGTGAGGCGGAGGCTGAAGCGATGGTGGCGATGTCCCGGCGGATAGACTCTACTTTTTCAGAAGTAGTGAAGGAGATTATGACTTGTAACGGCCGGGTAATTATCTGCGGGATAGGCAAATCCGGCATTATCGGCCGAAAAATATCGTGTACGCTGGCCTCGACTGGTACGCCAAGCTTTTTTATGCACCCTGCGGAGGCTTTTCATGGCGACCTCGGTATGATAAAGAAAGAAGACATTCTGCTGCTGATTTCATATTCGGGGGAGACTGAAGAAATACTTAAAATTATCCCATTCTTAAAAGAGAATGGTAATAAGATTGTTTCTATGACGGGAAATGCAAATTCCACACTGGCCAACAACTCGGATTACCATTTGGATATAAGCGTTGAGCGGGAGGCATGCCCGCTTCAAATGACGCCAACCACGTCTGCCACTGCTGCTTTAGTGATGGGGGATGCTCTTACGGTTGTTCTGATAAAAGAAAGGAATCTCAAGGCTGAAGACCTTGCGAGATTCCACCCCGGCGGGAGCCTTGGCAGAAAATTGTTGACCACCGTTGAGGATGCTATGGTCAAAAATAATCTGCCAACCGTGGCGAAAACTACTGGTGTGAAGGACGTTCTCGGGGTTATGACATCCGGCCGACAGGGAGTGGCTGTAGTCGTTGATAAGCAACAACATGTAATTGGGGTGGTTACTGACGGCGACCTTCGAAGAGCTGTGAATAAATATGAAAACATATTCAGGCTTAAAGCTGAAGACATTATGACAAGGAACCCAAAGACTATTAGTAAAGATTTGAAACTTTACGAAGCTGAGAAGGCATTTAATCGTTATGAGAT
>JBAPXT010000192.1:0-3980 GCA_049284355.1 Sedimentisphaerales bacterium | reverse complement strand
CTCAAGAGCCGGTCGTATTTGTCTCTGTTTGACTGCATCGGGTCCGGGATTAAATAGACCAACTGGTTTTCCAAAAGATGCTTAGTATATTGGGCGGCTTCGGGGCCGAAATAATCGTTCTCAGGATGATTAGGATGTGTTATCTCAGGGGTATCGATACCAATCAGCCGAACAGTTTCAATTTTTCCTGCAATATCGACTTTGATTGTGTCGCCGTCAATTACTTCCACAACGGTGTAAACAGGCGGGGCTTCTTTTTTAACAGGCGATGGCTCGTGTGACTGAATTTTAATTTGACCGAGGTCATTGAGGATAATTTCCGGCCGGCCTTGATAGGATTTGATTAAGCCGGTGATTTCCAAAGTTTGTCCTTCGTATTGTGTCGGATTGGAAAATTTGTGTGCGTCCTCATTAAAAATTACAACACCAAACGGACAGGTTTTGTAATCTTGGCAGAAGTTCAGAAATACAGTGCCTTTTTGGGAAGTATAAACATGGTCTATTTTGCCAGAGACGCAGGCGTATTCTCCAATGTGATTAGGGGCTTCGGTATAGTCGATGCTTTTGGCGGATTGTTGCTGCGGCGGTGCAGTTTTTGCCTGTTGCAGCAAGGCCGGCCTGTTTGAGCGCCAGATTGAGGCGGCAATTAAAAACGCTGCGACGATAATGGTCAGGGGTACTTTGTTTTTCTCGAAGAAATTTTTCATATAAATCCCTCTAATCTTAATTAAAGTACCTCTGAATGATAATCCGGGTCATGTTTTCTCCGTTGATCCTCCAAATCGACCTCTAACCGGTATAACCTAAAATGGCTGTCTTTGATACTAATTCGTATTCTATCAATCTTGTCGAAAAGTGACCCGTCCTTATGAGTTGCCGGTATATAACCACTGATAGGTTTATCGTAGCTTACCATTAGCTCACCAAATCTATTAAGATATTTAACATCGTTTACACCAAACCTAACTTTTTCCGAGTCAGTGAAATCTGTTATCAAAGGTGTGTCTCGATCTGTTTCTAATCTTAGTAGCTTGTGCCATTTCCCCTTGCTAAATATCTCAATGCCCATAGTCTCAAGATAAAGAAAAGCATTCTGCTTAGAAGAGTTTGATATGCGAACCAATATCATTAAACAAGGTTGATGTGTAGTTGCATCCTTACAAGTAAAATAGTAAGGGGTAAATAGCATTAAATCTGGTTTTCTGTCGCACCATCTATCATAAAGGGACCAGATACCGCCAATTAAACCGGTAAGAGTGACAATACCGCCAATGATTAAACCTATAAATTTAAAAATGTCCTTTATGTCCATATTAAGTACTCCTGTTCATTCTGACCGTTAAAAACTGAACATCATTTCACACTCCAAATTCCATAGATATTAAGTGTCTGTTCATTTTAGTTCTACCTGCGGGTAGTTCATAAAAGTTCTCTTTTCCATGTTTGGATTGATGTAATGGCGTAAGCCATAATGCGTATTATACGGCGAAACGGGAGAAAAGGCGAAAGGAAAAAAAGGATTTGAGATTGCCGCGGCCTTCGGCCTCGCAATGACATTTCGGAGGCCAGATCCCTCCACTGCGCTGCGCTCCGGTCGGGATGACCCCGATAGGATAGCAAGTAGTTGATAGTCGCAGGTTGTTAGAAAATAAATCAAAATTTAAAAATCAAAATTGTGAAACTGCTTTGCAGAGATTTTATTTTTTAATCACGGATTACAAGGGTGCGAGGGAGAGTTTGTCGTTCACTTGGGGATGGCTTACGCCATTGAAAAAAGATACCGTTTGGGGTGAATTGTGGGAAAGTAAAAAGTTAAAAAGGAAATAATAGGTGGCTGTCCCCGGTTATTCCTTATTCCTTGCTACCTCGTAGTTCTGTTTATTATCTATTGCTGCCCTTCTGTTTTTCCTTAAATTTTTAGCCCTCGGAAAAGTGAACGCAGGTTTTTGTTTCAGCAGCGTGTATCCGAAGTTGAGCATTGTATCATTGCCGAGTTTAGTCACCCTGGGCGGGCTTATAAAGAAATTGGCTATTACCGCCTTGACAGTCCCCCAGTAACTCTCATCCTCCGTATTCTTATGGATAGATGCTATTTCTATTCCCATTCTGGGGGTCTCGCTCTTTTTGAATGTAAGCGTGTCCACTCTCGCAATTATCTCATTATATCTATTTTCGTACTTGTATTGTCCGTTTTGGGGCTTAATACTGTAAAGGCCAATGGTTACCGGGCTTTTTTGGTCCCTTGCGTTGAAACAGATATCCACCTCGGTAACGGTGGGGGTAGGACCAGTTATAGTTCCTTCAACCTCGATGCGGCCGAACCCTTCTCCTTCAAACTTAATGTAATCGAGCGTAGCTATCAGCGACTCGCCTTCCTTCAACCCACCGGTGTGTTCTGCTATCATCCCCACAGGGTCAAATGTATTTTTGTGAAAGCCCTTTCCCAATATTTCAAATTCACAGGTCACATAAAAGTAGTTTGAAGTAACCGTTCTTTTATACGAGACAATACCTACCTGCTGCTCATTATTGGCACTGGTTTCCCTGTCCACAAATGTCGGAGATATCAGCGGAATAAAATACATGAAAGAGGAGATGGGATTCTTCTTAAACGTCCGGCGGCTGTAACTCAACATAACAGTAGGGCCACTGGCATTGTTGACGTCCGCTGCCGATTCACTGCCGGCACCTTTCGCAGGATTGTTGGGGTCGGAACTTAACCCGACACAGGCCATTAGAAACACGATACAAACAACAGTAATCGTGAATAAACCTGATAGAAGGCGGTTTCTTAAAAGTACACGTGGATTTATCACATACAATTGCATGGCTTACACCTGATACTAAGACATAAAACGAACCACATACCTTCGTCACGTCTTGTGTCTGCGCAATAACAAACCACAGGAACACTGACAGTCATGCGTAAGGCACAAGATTATGTCCCCGACTCTTGCCCTTTGAAATATACTACGGCTATAGTCCGGCCTTTGCAATTTAGAAAATGGACCGCCGAGACACTCTACTACTTGCCAATGCTACCCTGGCATCCGCTTATAAAAACTACAAGCGCCAAAAAGGCAGATACCGCTACTACTAATACAAAGTTGCAAATTTGTCGTAATTTCATGTTACATCTCCTTTTGAACCTTAATAATTGTGAATTAGTTTTAATTTCATGCCGATGCTTTACCGTTTATCGTCATAGTACAGCAAAACGGCCCGCCTACTTCAAAAGTGACACTTTTTCTATTTGGTCTTTGCAATTTAGAAAATGGAGCGCCGAAAGACCCTACTATTTGCCAATACTACCCTGGGCTCCATTGCATCCGCTCATAAAAACCACAAGCGCCAAAAAGGCAGATACAGCTACTACTAATACAAAGTTGCAAATTTGTCGTAATTTCATGTTAAATCTCCTTTTAATCAGCGTTATAATTGTAAATTGGTTTTAGTTACATGTCAACGATTTAGCACTGAGCGGCATAGCACAGCAAGACCACATTCAAATATTGATCGCCGACGGCACAGTCCCCTTATCAATGCCGATCTTCGTGCCGTTCCTCCCGTGACGGCGAGTTCCTGTCCCAGTTCCGATCCGACCGATCCCGCTCCGATTGCTGATCCCGCCACTCATCCCGCCGCTCGTGTCTTTCGCTTTCGCAGCCGCCGCA
This sequence comes from Sedimentisphaerales bacterium, assembly GCA_049284355.1. Lineage (GTDB taxonomy): Bacteria > Planctomycetota > Phycisphaerae > Sedimentisphaerales > Anaerobacaceae > CAIYOL01. The sequence continues at coordinate 306 of JBAPXT010000192.1, read as the reverse complement.
CATGAGGAACAAAGAAAGCACAAATATTACCGTTAATAAAATCTTTTTCATACAATACTCCTTAATGTTACAATTAATATTTCACACATAAACCTTTTGATTTTGATGCCTGCAAGTTCATTTGTTTCATACTTTGCTCTATTTATATTAACTAAGATTTCATCGCCATTTAACTGAGCATGACCTTACCCCCAAAAACTGTGCCACTTGCAATTAGAATGCCAGCATGTTAGAACCCGAAAAAAGGAGGCACACAATGCGTGGCACAAGATTCAATCAGGAGCAGATTATAGCAGTCTTAAGGGA
>JBAPXT010000191.1:0-11979 GCA_049284355.1 Sedimentisphaerales bacterium | reverse complement strand
CTCCGCACCATTTGCTTTTAACCGAAAAGTGCTGCGCCGAATATGATACCAATTACAAGATCAACCCGCCGTTGCGAACAAGTCAGGACATCAAAGCCCTGAAAGAAGCGATTGCCGAAGGTTTGGTGGATGCTTTGGTAAGCGACCACGCTCCGCATCTGCAAAGTGAAAAGGAGCTGGAATTTTTAACCGCACCTTTTGGCATAGCAAGTTTGGAATGTGCTTTGGCCCTTTTCGTTAAGGCGTTGATTGAGCCGGGTATTTTGGATTGGCCGAAACTTATCGAATTGATGACAGTTAAACCTGCAGGGATAATAGGTGTTGACAAAGGCACGCTCATCAAGGGCAGACAGGGCGATGTTACTATTATCGACCCCAATGCTGAGTATGTAATCGACGTAACCAAGTTCCGCTCTAAGAGCAGAAACTGTCCCTATCACGGCTGGACCGTCAAAGGCAAGGTCGAAAAAACAATCGTCGGCGGAGAGATAAGATTTTCTGCGGATAGCTGATAGAATGGCGGTTATTATTGACGGTCACAATCTGCTGCACTTAATTCAAAAAGAGGACCAGGATTCCGGGCCAACCAGCGATGTTCAGTTATGCCACATCATAAGTAGATACCTGAAGCGTATCAACGAAAAGGGCGAGATTATCTTTGACGGTACCGGCCCACGGGACAAAAGTCAATTTGATGATATAAGCAACTTGGAGGTCTTTTTTGCCGGCTTACGCAGTGATGCTGACACGGTAATCGAAGAAAAGATAAAAGCGAGCACTGCTCCGAAGGGGCTGACGGTTGTCAGCAGCGACAGAAGATTGCGGGATGCTGCTCGGAAAAGAAAAGCAACTGCGGTAAAGTCGCAGGTTTTCTGGAACGATGTCCAAAAACAATTAAGCCGCAAAAATAAGATAAAAGAACCGCCTGCAAAACGTGAAGGTATCAGCGAAAGCGAAACCGACCAATGGCTGAAAATTTTTGACCTCGAACAGTGAAATTTATCCGCCGGCGGCGGATTTGCCTGCATTAATCCAATTCTGACAAGTTTTGTATTGATTAAACACCTGGAAATGTGTATAAGAAAGGTTTTTATTTATGCATTTTTATTCTTTTAAGAAGGTGGAAAAATTATGAGTCGCAAAATGGTTACAATTGACGGCAATATGGCTGCGGCCCATGTGGCACACGCTACCAACGAAGTGATTGCAATATATCCGATTACGCCCAGCTCGCCTATAGGCGAGATTGCCGATGCTAAAACGGCAAAAGGCGAAACTAATATCTGGGGAACGGTTCCTTCCGTTACCGAGATGCAGTCGGAAGGCGGAGCGGCCGGCGCTGTGCACGGGGCACTTACCGCGGGAGCATTGACGACGACGTTTACCGCCTCGCAGGGTCTTTTGCTGATGATACCCGATATGTATAAGATAGCCGGTGAACTGCTACCTGCTGTGTTTCATATAACGGCAAGGTCACTGGCTGTCCATGCACTATCGATATTCGGAGACCATTCGGACGTGATGGCGTGTCGACAGACCGGCTGGGCGATGCTTTGCTCATCGGGCGTTCAGGAAGTTATGGATTTTGCACTGATTGCACAAAGGGCGGCGCTTATTTCGCGGGTGCCGTTTTTACACTTCTTTGACGGTTTCCGCACCAGTCATGAAATACAGAAGGTCGAAGAACTGACCTTCGACGATATGCGGGTGATGATTGACGACGAGCTTGTGTCGGCTGTACGTGCCAGGGCTTTGACACCTGACAGGCCGATGATTGCAGGCACCGCCCAAAACCCGGACGTCTATTTTCAGGGAAGAGAGGTGGTCAATAAGTTTTATCTGGCAGCACCGGGTATTGTGCAGGAGGCAATGAACAAATTCGCAAAGCTGGTCGGACGCCAGTATCACCTGTTCGATTACGTCGGTTCGACAGAGGCCGAGAAGGTGATAGTGATAATGGGGTCGGGAGCCGATACGGTTCACGAGACGGTCGAGTATCTCAACGCCGAGAGACAGAAAGTCGGCGTTGTGAAGGTCCGGCTGTTCAGGCCTTTCAGCGGCAAGGATTTTATCAACGCACTACCCAAAACCGTCAAGAAGATTGCGGTGCTGGATAGAACGAAAGAGCCGGGGGCTCTGGGAGAACCGTTGTATATGGATATTCGCACGGCTATTGGCGAGGCGATGGCAAAAAAACAAACAGCCTTCAAAGAGTACCCGGTGATTGTAGGTGGCAGGTACGGCCTTGGCTCGAAGGAGTTTACCCCTGCGATGGTTAAGGCCGTGTTTGATAATCTCGACGCCAAAGAACCAAAGAATAGTTTCACCGTTGGTATTATTGACGACGTGGCCAAAACAAGTTTGGATGTGGATGAGTCGTTTGTGCTGCCGTCGGAGGGGATTTATACGGCGATGTTTTATGGCCTGGGTTCGGATGGCACCGTAGGCGCAAACCACAACTCGATACAGATTATCGGCCAGCAGACCGACAACAACGCACAGGGTTATTTCGTCTACGACTCAAAGAAAGCAGGCGCAATTACAATATCGCACCTGCGTTTTGGCAAAAAGTTGATTCGCAGGCCATATTTGATAACCAGGGCCGATTTTGTCGCCTGCCACAATCCAAGCTTTCTCGAAAAATACGATATGCTTGCATCGGCCAAGGAGGGCGCAACGTTTTTGCTGACAAGTATGTATGGACCTGATAAGGTATGGGACACGCTGCCGCAGGAGGTGCAGAAGCAGATAATCGACAAAAAGCTCAAACTCTATGTCATCGATGCTATTTCGCTTGCTCAGGAAATCGGCCTTGGTGCCAGAATCAATACAATTATGCAGGTAGCGTTCTTTAAGATAAGCAATATTATTCCGCTTGATACAGCAGTGAAGGCCATCAAGACCGCGATTCAGAAAAGCTACGGCGGGAAAGGCGAGAAAATTGTTGCGATGAACAACGCCGCAGTGGACGCTGCACTGGAGCGGGTTTACGAAGTCAAGGTGCCGGGCAAAATGACAAGCAAGATGAAGATGCCGGAAGTTGTGCCGAATGATGCGCCGGCGTTTGTTAAGGGCGTTACGGCTGAGATTATGGCGTTACGCGGCGATAAGCTGCCCACCAGCAAACTGCCCATTGACGGCAAGTGGCCGACAGGGACGACCAAATATGAGAAACGCAATATCGCGGTCAATATACCCGTCTGGGAACCGCAGGTTTGTATTCAATGTGGCACCTGCTCATTTGTCTGTCCCCACGGGACAATCCGACTCAAGGCATACGACAAAAAGTATATCGATAAGATGCCGCCAACGTTCAAAAGTGCCGATGCGAAAGGAAAAGATTTTGCCGGTATGAAAATAACCATCCAGGTGGCGCCGGAAGACTGTACCGGCTGTGGGGCCTGCGTACAGCAATGTCCTGCTCTGGAAAAGGACGCAAACAAGCAACCCACGGGCAGAAAAGCGATAAATATGTCGCCGCAGGAGCCGTTGCGTATGCAGGAACGGGAAAATTACAGGTTCTTTTTATCTATCCCGAATACTGACCATAGCTTGTTCAAGCTCAACAGCGTCAAAGGCAGCCAGTTGGTGCCGCCTTTATTCGAGTATTCCAGCGCCTGTGCCGGCTGCGGCGAGACGGCTTATATCAAGTTGCTGACACAACTGTTCGGCGACAGGGCTATGATAGGCAACGCCACAGGGTGTTCGTCGATTTATGGCGGCAATTTGCCCACGACGCCCTACACGACGGGAGAAGATGGGCGCGGCCCGATATGGAGCAACAGCTTGTTCGAGGACAACACAGAGTTTGCTATGGGTATGCGGCTGACGGTTGATAAGTTCAAACAACAGGCGATGGAGCTGCTGGACGTAGTGGCTAAGAAGGGTTGCATCGAAGCAGCTTTGGCAAGTGAAATAAGTACGGCTGTGGTTGCCAATGACCCCACACAGGAGGCGATTGAACAACAGAGAGGTCGTGTTGCGAAGCTCAAGGAGCAGTGCAAAAAGAGCAATTGCTCAGAATGCAAACGGCTGATTACACTGGCTGATTACTTAGTGCGAAAATCTGTTTGGGCGCTGGGCGGCGACGGCTGGGCATACGACATTGGCTATGGCGGACTCGACCACGTTCTGGCCAGCGGGACTGATATAAACGTTCTTGTTTTGGATACAGAGGTTTACTCCAACACCGGCGGGCAGATGTCAAAGTCGACGCCGAGGGCTGCGGTTGCAAAATTCGCCGCAGGCGGCAAGCCGTTGCCGAAGAAGGACCTGGGTTTGCTGGCGATGACATACGGCAGTATCTATGTTGCAAAAGTGGCGATGGGCGCCAATACGAATCAGACAGTCAAGGCATTCATCGAGGCGGAGTCATATCCGGGGCCGTCATTGATAATTGCTTACGCTCAGTGCATCAACCACGGCATCGATATGACGACCGGCTATGAGGAACAAAAAAAGGCTGTGGCCTGCGGGCATTGGCCGTTGTATCGTTTTGACCCGCGACTGAAGGAACAGGGGAAGAACCCTCTGCAGCTTGATTCGAAGGCTCCTACACTTGACTTCAAAGAGTATGCTTATGGAGAGGTTCGTTATCGGCAGCTTGCGCAATCGAAACCACAGGCAGCAGCGGAATTGCTCAAACTCGCCGGCAGCGATGCAGTTCAAAAATACGCTTTGATGGAGCAACTCGCGAAATTGGAGTACCCGGCTTCGACTCACTCCGCCGAGACGAGCCAGACAGGGAAACCGTAAAGGCCCCGAATTGTTCAAAGCGGATTATTGTAATCGAAGGTTTATAGCCAGCCTGCTTTGCTTTTGCCTTTTAGCAGCATTTTGAACACGTCACTGGTTATAGGTATGTCGTAGTCATACGAGGAAAGAACACGCCCGTCGCTGACATTAATAACTCGTGCTGTAAGGTAAACCTTTTTTGAAGCTACGGCATAAGTCCCCACGACTACGGCTTGTGCACGATGCTTAGTGCTGATTTCCGTCAGTTCACGGGAAAGGAGGAATTCACCGGAATTAGCGCTTATGAAAACATTTGTGCGCAGTTTCATCTCTATTGTGGTGTAGTTCCTTTGTTTAAATCGTGATGCAAATTGTTCTGATACTACCCTTCCGAACGTAGAGGAGTCATCCAGGTCATCAACGTTAACAAAGCTTGCTACCAGAATAGGGCTGTCTTTGGAGAGTTTGGGATGAATGTTGTTTAGCAGAAAGTCTGCGGCCTTATAATTGGCACCCGGAATGGACGCCCCTGTCAGCCAGGTCCAAGAGTCGTCGGTGAGCTCTACTTTGGACTCCTTAATAAGTTTTTCGGTGTCGGTCTTATTCTCAAGGTTCGTAATACACTGTTGGTGTTTTTCAGTCTCACGTTCACTTGCTTCATTGACTCTCTGGACGTCGGCTCTGGCCATAGCCAGTCGGACGGCTGGGTCACCAATATCACTGCAGCTGGTGAGTAGAACACATCCCAGCATGAGCAATAGTGTTAACGTCATATATTTAATCATTGATTAACAACCTCCATTATCTTTCCCTGTAATGCGTAAGCGCTGTCCCAAAGAGGCGGGTCGATGTAATAAGTGCCGGTGTGACTCATTACATAAGTACTGCCTCTTTTGACGGATGTTGTGATTACGACTTCGTAGGGGGAAGCTTCGGTGCCGATGTATGCTCCGTCTGCAGCTCCCGCAAGAACTCTGCCGATTTTAGAAATAATATCCGGTGAGCGAACAGGACGGTCGTTATGTTTAACTAACTGTATGTCGAATGTCATTACCAGTTCTGCTGCTTTGCTATTGTCAACTACGTTATAACCTGCGTTGACTAACTGTGTGATTAGGTAGTTTTGGTAGGCCCTTTTGAACGGTATGGTAGTAAGCTGGTCGGATTCATCTGCTGTGGCTAAGGGTTTGGTAGCCGTCCAGATGGTCGGGTTCTCCTTACTTGGCAAATGAAACTTCGGGACTACAAACAACGGCATACTATTCGAAATCCTGTTGCTTTGCTCCAGTTGCCTGACAACCTCAGCTGCCAATACCTCCCAGTGATGGGGGGCCTGCATTTTTTGCTGCTCACTATACGGGTAATTTGTAGCAATGGGTATTTGAGATGTACAGGATATCAAGAGTGTTGGAACAAGTAATAGTAAAATGGTTAGTATACGTTTCGCAATCACAGCCTCACCTTTCTCTTTCAGAGCTTTGTCCATTGACGTGCCCTCCTGCTTTTACCACATAATCATCACATCCTAAAGTTAATTTGGGTTGTTAAGCATATAAAAAAGCTTTTAAGTTGTCAAGCCTTTTTTTGATTTTACAGCTGATTTCCAGTGGAAATCGTAACTGCTTTGATTGCAAGTAGTTAACCATGGGTTCTGAAAAACTTTTGCTCATCCCTGCTTTCTTGCTAAAGCAATAAAGCAGGCTTTTTATCTGTACTGGTATCGCGATAGTTATAGGGCTTTAGACAAAAGGGCCGTAATGAACAAATCATGTATTTAAGCGGTATAAATAAAATATAAATTATTTTATAGTAAGCGAGAAGGGTAAAACAGCAAAGCCTGTTAATTTCAAGGACTCCATTTTGCAATACCCCCAAATGCGAACTTTCATAACTACTTTACGGTTCTATAGTTGTGGCAGAAAAAAAGAGTAAAGCGTATTTTGTGATATGTAAAGGGGGATAGGAGGTGAAATACGCTGGATACGCTGTTGATTTCTTTGTAATATTTTGGCTTTATGGCAGTTAAAAAAGTTAAGCCAATGACGTATTAAACCGATTATAAGTGCATAAGCTATAAGTGCATAAGCTATTTTTGCTTAGTGTTCTTGTGGTTATATGTTTTATGTTTTGGGATGTTAGTGATATGAACTCCGGTAGAAATTCTACGGCGAGGAAGAGTTTGAGGCACCCTTTACGTTTAGGGGGAGTTTCTAACGTGGTCAAAAGCACACGAGTTGTAGCGGTTATATCTTTTTTATCTATTTTGAGTCTTTATCTGGCTGGCTGCAATAATAAGTTTTTTAACCCCACACAAATAGGCAGGTTTCGTCCTGTTCCAGCGGTGAATGTGATATTGGATTCATTGGGAGTGGCAGAGGAATCTCCGTCGGTTTGGGAGGGTGCGGAAGAGCCCAAGCCAATAGATGTTGTGGCGTATGAGACCGACTATGTGTTTGGGCCGGGTGACACTGTGAGAATATCCATTTTCGAACTGTTGCAGGAAGGACAGATGTTTGCAAATGATTATGTGGTTACCGAAACCGGCAAGATATCCATACCATATGTTGGGGTGGTTGAGGCGGTAGGCTTGACTGAATCGCAGCTTGAGGAGGAGATAAAGCAAATCATTTCGCCGGTTTTATTGAAAGAGCCATCGGTTGTCGTAACCTTGACAGGTTCGCAACAACGCGCGTTTTCGATATGGGGTGATGGTATACCGCGGCCGAACAGATACGGAATTCCGCGGTATGATTTTAAGTTGACTGATGCAATTGCGACAGCAGGCGGAATAAGGCAATTTAACGTCAGCTATGTTTATGTTTCTCGCCCTGTTACGGGTAAAGAACTGATAACGGAGCCTGCTGACATAAAGGTTGCTGAGCCAGAGAAACAGCAGAAGCCGGAGGAACTGATTGAACCTGAAAAAGAAATGCTGGAGATAATAGCGCCAAGAGCGAAACAGCAATGGCCCAGCACCAATCCAGGTAGTGCCGGATTAGTTATAGCTTCGGCAGAGATGATAACGGATAAAGAGCTTGCCGAAACGGCTTTACCAGAAGGTTTTGAACCATTAGCCGATGGCAAGAAGGGGCCGGTAAATATGGGAAACATACCGGAATCATCGGCCGGACCGGCTGGTAGCAAGACTCTAGATGCGCCAATAAAGGAGGACGAAAAAGGCCGTGTTGAGTGGATTTTTAAGGATGGCAAATGGGTTCCGATTCAAATTAGTCGGCCAAGACCGACAGAGCCGGAAGTTGGAGCTAAACCTGAGAAAGCAGCCGAGTCGCTTAGGGAAAGAGTGCCGGGGGAATTCGGCTGGGGTGAGGTAGGAACTGGAGGAGTGCAGACACGAGTTATAAAAATTCCTGCAGATAAGTTGCGAAGCGGAGACCCTCATTATAATATTGTGATAAGGCCTGGCGATAGTATTCATGTTCCTGTTGATGTTACCGGGGAATACTTTATTTATGGTAATACCAACAATCAGGGAGTTGTGTCTATGGATGGCCGACCGGTTACTTTGAAGATGGCTGTGGCTGCAGCAGGCGGTTTGGGACCTTTGGCATGGCCAAAACGTTGTGAGGTGACAAGGAGAATCGGCAGGGACAAAGAAGAAACGGTTATGGTGGATTTGGATAAAATCGCCAGTGGCGAACAGCCGGACTTTTTTATTAAACCGCTCGACCTGATTAATGTCGGCACACATCCTACGGCTATATGGCGTGCGGTTTTGCGAAATGCCTTCAGGGGAACTTACGGCTTTGGGTTCGTATATGACCGTAACTTCGAAGCTAGGGATTATCTTGCGAATCCTGGAAGATTCTATAACCCGGTACTGCCTTGGAATTGGAGTGATGTCGACTTTTAGTAGGATGGCGTAATTACGGTGCGACAGATTGTTTTGTCTATCGGTGAAACAGAGCAGAATGATATACGCTTGCGGAAGAAGCTTTGGCGTGAGCTTTCGGTTCATAGTTACATCAAAATGGTGATAATTGGGGGATTGTTTGTCTATCTTTTTTATAACGAAATTGAGACTATTGTTTACAAATGGATTACTGACAGCAGTTGGTCTCATGGTTTTCTAATCCCCCTTTTTAGTTTATATTTCATTGACCAGGCAAAGAGTGAGATTTTAAACCTTAGATTCAAGCCGAATTACCTGGGTTTGTTTTTTATGATTTGTGGCATTGTGTTTTACCCTCTTAACATAGTTCACTTCCAATATGGGTACCTTCGCCCCTTGGGTATGATAGCAACTCTTGGTGCGGTTGTATTGTTTTTAGGTGGGTGGCGTTTGATTAGGTATACGTGGCTTCCGATCGCGTTTTTGGTCTTTGCTGTGCCGTTGCCAGACAGAATTTATTTTAAGCTGACTTACCCGATGCAAGAGTTGGCGGCGAAGGTTACTACTGTTTTGCTGAATTTAGTTAGTGGGATGGAAGCTACGGTTACCGGTGTGGTGATAGATGTAGTTTATAATGGCCAGAAGATGGACCCCCCGCTTAATGTGGCCGAGGCGTGTAGTGGAATGCGATTATTGATGGCCTTTTTGGCTTTAGGCGTTGCTATGGCATATTTGCACTACAGACCCCTGTGGCAGCGAATAGTTTTGTTGGCCAGTACAATACCAATAGCGATATTTTGCAATATCGTACGAGTTACAGCTACTGGATTTATTTATATTCTGATACACCCGAAGTATGCTCAGGGTATTTATCATGATATTCTTGGAATGTCAATGTTGCCATTAGCTTTTGGCTTATATGGTTTACTTGCGTGGTTTATGTCGAGTTTGTTTATTGAAGAGACTAAGGTGGTTACCGAGGATGTTGTGATTCGTCGTAAAGAATAGTGGATAGTTATAGTGGTCAATGAGTAGATGGAAAAAAACAACAAAAGTGGAAAAGAGCAAACAAGAAGGGCGGATAGTGCGTATAAACACTACATGCAGCCGGCCTTTTTGATATGTGTGGTGATACTTGCAATAGCCGGCGGTGGCATGTCGGTCGCGATAAAAAGTTTCGGGATATACTTAAAGAAAGAACCCTTCCCGTTGAAAAAATCTTTAGATCTTTTGGATGAAAAAGGTCTGGCTCCTTACAAAGTAGTGTCAAAAAGCAAAATCGAAAGTGAGGATGTTGTTAAGACCCTTGGCACGGAAGAGTATATTCAGTGGCTTCTGGAAGATATCGATGCACCGGCTGATAGTGCTGTTCGTTATTGTTCGTTGTTTATTACTTATTATGAACTTCCGGATAAGGTGCCACATGTGCCGGAAGAATGCTATATGGGCAGTGGCTTTCAAAGGTTGGCATCTGACAGTGTGATACTCGAATTGGGAACACAAAAAATTCCGGTAAAATACCTTGTTTTTACCAGTACGGATTCTGACCAGTGGCAAAGAATCACAAAATTTCCCATTTTGTACTTCTTTAAAGTTAACGGGGATTATGTCAACAGTAGGGAAGATACCAGACTCGTTCTTAACAAAAATATTCGCGGTAAGCACTCGTACTTCTGCAAGGTTGAGTGGAGGTTTTCTAATAAGGCGTTTGGTACGGAAGGGCGGAGAAGTGTTTACCTGAGCAAAGAAGAAGCCGTGATGGCAAGCCAAAAGCTTTTAAGCGTAATCTTGCCTGTTTTGGAAAAAGAGCATTGGCCCGTTTGGAAAAGTGGAAGAGCAGTCAGTGGTGAATAAATTAAGATGGCAAGTCAGTGGTGAATAAATTAAGATAACAAGACTGAGTTTAGAATAAGTAATAGGATTCTAATCTTGCGATAAGTTGCAGAGACCGGAGAAGATAGCCTCTGTGTTTGCAGGCTTTGATAAAAGCAAGGAGAAATTTATGGCGAAGAAGAGATTGAATAAAAAAATTGCACTTATAGGGTCGGTGGTTTTTGTATTTTTGGTACTGGGTGCCATTTTGCTATTTCTGTATTTGAGCCGAGACCCGGAAAAGTTCATCAAAGATGGCGATGCAGCGGTAAAGGCGGCTCGTGAGGCGACTGATGAACAGATAAAAGAACAAGAGTATAAGAGGGCTGAACGCAGTTATCATAAGGCACGTGTTCTGGCGAAGACTGATTCGCTTAAGATAGAGATGCTTTTCAAACTTGTGGATATGTATATGGAAACCGACCAGTGGCGAAACGTGATCGGCTGCTGGAATATAGTAATCCAGATAGATCCCAAGAACATCAAGGCTCGATTTGGACGGTTAAAGTACGTTTACATAATGGCTGATAGCACTGGTGGTCAAGTTTGGCAATGGCAGGAGATTGAGTCGCAAGCATCGGAATTTATAGGGGTCGTAGAGGGTGAGGGCCTGCTTACGGAGGATACTGCCAAGTGGGATTACCCTCAAATGCAGGAAACTGAAGCGAGTATGAAACGGCTGGGACCATACTTGTATCAGCGTAGGGGTAGAGCACTCCTCGAAATAGCAAGGCTGGGGGCAGTAACCGACCCTAATGCTTCGTTGTCGAAGGCAGTCGATGATTTGGAAAAGGCACGGGAGCTTGAACCGACTAATGCTGATACCTATCGCTATTTAGCGCAAGCATTCATCGCAAAGGGAGAAATTCTCGCTTCAAAGGGCAATCTTGAAGAAAGAGATGAAAGTAGGAAGCAAGCTACGGAACTTTTAGAGCAGGCAGTTAAAGTTTTAGGTACGGATGTAAGTGCACGCGTTAGTCTTCTATCAATGAAATTGATACTTGCTCAGGGAGGTGGTAAAGAGCAAATTCAAGCACTTGAACCGGAATATTTGTCACTTACGGAAAAGTTTGGTTCGAGTGCACAAACATTTTCAGCGGTAGCCGGATTCTATTCAATGCTGGGCCACAAATACCTTGATAGGGTTATAGAGGCAGCTGAAAAAGCAGTTGAATTGGACAAGAGAAATGTAACTTACGCGATAGATGCAGCCAATTTTCATTATCACAGGTTTTCTATTTATGGGCAAAAGCCGGATATCTATAGGTCGGTAGAACTGACTAAGAACGCACTCACATTGCCGGATGCGCAGGATAAGCCTGGGCCGCGAGAAGGGGCAAATAGAATGAATAGAGTCTCATTGTATCTTCTTCTTGCGAATAGTGTAATCGAGCAGGTGCTTGAGCCTTGCGAGGTAAGAACCGAGGCGGAAAAACAAAAGTGGCTGGCAGATGCTGAGCAAGTGGTGCACGAAATTGAACAGCTTTTCGGTAGCGGCGAGGATCCGTACGTTATTAAGTGGC
>JBAPXT010000190.1:0-2332 GCA_049284355.1 Sedimentisphaerales bacterium | reverse complement strand
TATTGGCAGAACCGCCAGGGATAACATTCGCAATCCCATTACCGACGAGATGATTGTTCGTGAAAATGAGGTAATAACATCTGAGGCCGCAGCGAAAATTGAGGCACTTGGGCTTGATGCAATCAGGGTGCGGAGTCCTTTGACCTGCGACAGTCCTTTCGGCGTTTGCGCAAAATGTTACGGATGGGATATGAGCACAGGTCGGCTTGTTGAGGATGGGCTGCCGGTGGGCTTTATAGCTGCTCAGTCGATTGGCGAGCCGGGAACGCAGTTGACGCTGCGAACGTTCCACACCGGCGGTGTGGCGTCTCGTGCTATTCTGGAGCGTGAACAAAGGGCGACTTACGCCGGCAAAATTCGCTATCGTGAAATAAATGCAGTTACGTTCGCCGCTGAGGACGGCGGTTCAAAAACCATTGCCCTGAAACGCAATGGAGAGGTAGTGATTCTGGATGACAAGGACCGCGAGCTGGACAAGTTCAAGGTTCCTTATGGCGCAGTTATTCGAGTGACGGAAAATGAGCAGGTCAAAGCGGGAGCGATGCTCTTCGAATGGGACCCGCACAGAACGCCCATCCTGGCTGAAGTTTCCGGTAAGATTCGCTTTGTGGATATTATCGACGGCGAGACGATGCGGCTCGAGGAAGAGCGCAAGGGACAGACGGGCAAACCCGTCGTGATTGAGCACAAAGGCGACAAGCATCCGCAGATTATGATAGAAGACGCCGAGGGCAAGATTCTCGATGTTCACTATCTGCCGGCAGGGGCCAGAATAGAAGTGGTAGAAGAGCAGCAGGTTCAGGCGGGTCAGTTGCTTGCGCATCAGTCAAGGGCTACCGGCGGGACGCAGGACATTACGGGCGGTCTGCCGCGAGTTACTGAGGTGTTCGAGGCCCGCAAGCCCAAAGACCCCGCGGCGATAGCGGAAATCAGCGGGCGCGTCGAACTGAAGAGCGACAAGCGCAAGGGCAAAATGACAATTATTATTCGCTCCGAATCAGGTATGGAAAAAGAGCACCACGTGCCGCGTGACAGACATCTCAACGTTCACACCGGCGATATAGTTGAAGCAGGTGATACGTTGACGGATGGACCTCTTGTGCCGCACGATATTCTCCGCATAAAGGGCGAAGAGGCGCTACAGAGATACCTGACAGGCGAGATTCAGAACGTTTATCGTTCGCAGAACGTCAATATCAACGACAAGCACATTGAGATAATTTGTGCGCAGATGATGCGTAAAGTTGAGATTGAATCGGTGAGTGACAGTGCGTTTTTGCCGGGCGAAGTGGTTGACAAATTTGAGTTCCGCCGGGAGAACGTGCGTCTGAATGACAGCATTAAGATAGCCAGCGTTGGGGATGCTACCGAGCTTAAGGAAGGTCAGGTTATTGACAAGGCCAAGCTGGCGACCATCAACGAAAAACTGGAGGCGATCGGCGGTGAGGCAGCAAAAGGCAAGAAACCGAGAATGGCCACGGCCAAGACGCTGCTTCTGGGTATCACCAAGGCATCGTTGCGGTCGGACAGCTTCATAGCTGCTGCCAGTTTCCAGCAGACCACAAAGGTCTTGACTGAGGCGGCATTAGGTGGTAGTGTTGACAAACTTTGCGGCTTGAAGGAAAACGTGATACTCGGGCATTTGATACCTGCTGGTACCGCGTTTAAGCCGTATCTGGAATTGAAGGTTAAGCATCTGGCTGAGGCGCCGCTGCCCAAGGAATTCAAGGAGATCACGGAGATTGAAGAGGAAAAGGCGGTTGAGGCAAGGAAGGATGCCGCAGTCAAGGAAGCGTTGGGAATTAAGTAGTGATTGGATTGGAGCAATAGCGTTATGACAACAATAAATCAGTTGGTAAGAAGGCCGAGAGCCAAATCAAAAGGACAAAAACGGCGGTCTGATATAAGCGGTTCGCCTCAGAAAAGAGGCGTGTGTCTGATTGTGCGGACGATGACCCCGAAGAAACCGAATTCGGCTTTGCGTAAGATTGCGCGTGTTCGGCTGACCAATGGTAAAGAAGTTACTGCCTATATACCTGGAATAGACCACAATCTGCAGGAGCACAGCACAGTGATGATACGCGGAGGCAGAGTCCGCGACTTGCCGGGCGTGCGTTACCATATTATTCGCGGGGTGCTCGATTGCGCCGGTGTGGCAAACCGCAGGCGGGGCAGAAGTAAATACGGAGCCAAGAAAGGAAAGTAGTGAGGAATAGATAAAGATGGCCAAGAAAGCAACAGCATCGAAAGACCAGTTAAAGCCGGATGGGAAGTATAACAACAAACTGGCGGGGAAGTTTATCAACTGTATGATGCTGCAGGGTAAAAAGAG
>JBAPXT010000189.1:0-42033 GCA_049284355.1 Sedimentisphaerales bacterium | reverse complement strand
GGTCGTCAATCAAATCATGGACGTCTTCGATTCCGACTGCGAGCCTGAAAAGGGTATCGGTGATTCCCAGTTTGTAACGTTGTTTTCGCGAATAATCATAATAGCTCACTAATGCTGGATGAGTTATCAGCGTTTCAACCCCGCCCAGACTTGGGCCGATGTAACACAGCTTCAAACCGTCCAAAAATCGCTTTGCGTCGCGGAGGCCCCCTTTTATCTCAAAAGTAACAACGCCCCCGCCGCCGGTCATCTGTTCAGTTGCCACTTTGTAGTGGCGATGACTTTTCAGGAAGGGATAATAAACTTTTTTAACGCGAGGATGAGCTTCGAGAAATTTGGCGACTTTTAATGCGGTTTCATTTTGCCTTTCCACTCTCAGGGGAAAAGTCTTAAGGCCCCGCAGAAGAAGATAACAGCAATGAGGGTCAATCAGGCCGCCCATAGACTTATGCAGGTCGCGTATCCTCTCGACTAATTTTTCCTTTCCAAGCACTGCCCCTGCCAAAATGTCATTATGGCCGCCGAAGTACTTCGTCGCGCTTTGCAGAACAAGGTCTATCCCGAATTCCAGAGGCCTTTGATTAAAAGGCGTGGCAAATGTGCTGTCTATAAGCGTCAGAACATTGTGCTTCTTTGCAATCTTTCGCAGTTTCACAAGGTCGAAGATATTCAAATAAGGATTGGTCGGCGATTCAGAAAAAATAAGTCGCGTGTTCTTCTTTATGGCCCTTTCGAGGACCCAGTAGTCTCCGAACGGAACAATAGTGCATCCGATGCCGAACTGTTTCAGGTAATTCTTGCAAAACTCCAGCGTCTTTTTATAGCTGTCGTCGGTAATGACAATGTGGTCGCCCGACCTGACCAAAGTAAGAATGGTCGTGGTAATTGCGCTCATTCCGGAGGTAAAGACGACGCAGTCCTCCGCCCCTTCGAGGTCAGCCAGCCGCCTCTCGGCGATTTGGGCCGTCGGATTGCCGTATCTGCCGTACTCGAAATGCTCCATTCCCTTTTTGGTATAGTCCTCGATGTGCTTACTGTCCCGGAACGTAAACGTGGAAGTCTGGACAATCGGGGTCATCAGCGAATCCGCATATTTCCTTCTTGGCTCCCCCGAATGAATCGCCCTGGTAGCGATTGACCACCTGCTGGTTTCTTTTTTTGTTTTACCAATCTTCTTAACCATTATTTTTTCCCTGCCCAAAAACCCGTGGCGAGCTTGTTGAACCACCGGCGTTCAAGATTTTACTGTCTCGGTCCTGCTGACGTTGCCGTTCAAATCCACCGTAACATCTTCGAATACCATCTTCAATCCGCTTCGAACGATAGCATCCTTTGCGATGCGCGTCAATCCAAAACAGGGCCCTGCCCTTTTCACTTTTTGGGAAAATACTCCCTCAGTATCTCGCTTGCGACCGGCGGACACCCGGGAACAAATCGCCCGCCTCTTTTATGACGAATAGTACAGTTGCCGACACACAGTGTCCCCGCCGGCAGATGCTTATGACCTTTACCAATCGCAATAACTATATCCTTCTCACCTGATACCTTGTCTCGCAGCTCTTTTCCATATCGCTTTAAAAACAGCAATAATGTCGACTGGCACGCGCTGCACGATTGCAGGTCTAAAATAGTAAATCCCGGAAACGCAACCGACAATTTATCCGGCGGACGCGCAAATGGGCTCTTGACCTTTTCTATAGTTTCAGGAAACACTTGGATTGCATCTGTATCAATTACGCCGTAACCTCTTTCGGCCCCCATCCGCAAATGCGGTATTTCGCGGGCCGATATCCCCATTAATTCACACGCAATCGAATCCGCCGCGAAAGCATCGACGCCAACAACCACCACGCCCAGCTCTTTGGGCACCCCGGCGCTCGGACCTAATCCTTCCATACCGATTGTGCCGTCAATAATCGATAAATGGGGACGCAAAACCGACGCCATATCTGCTATAGCTGTATCCAGCGATTTCTCCTTGTGCCCCGCAAGCTGCGGCAGCATATGAAGGTCCACTTTTGAGCGCTTCCACAAACATCCCTTCATATTTTTAACCGACAGCGTCACCCCGGTATGCATATGCGTTTTCATCACTGGAATCGAAACAATAATATCGTATTCTGTTACCTCCCTGCACAGCTTCACCCTTCTAATCGCGACTCCGTCGGGTATCGCCAGAGGTACACACCGGCGGGCATCCATATCTATCAAAAGGCAGTTCCGTGCCTCGGCAACAGCTTTAATCCCGCAGCTTTCGAATGCCTCGAACGTCTTAACACCGGTTATTGGGCTTTCGCCTATGGCGACCTCCGCCCCTGCCTCCCTGAAAGCGTCTATCGCCGCCGCCACTACCTCCGGATGAGTGGTAATGCCTTTTCCTGCTTTCACATTTCTCCCCGCATTGGGTTTTAGCAGAACACGTTTGCCTTTTGATGGTGATAAATCGATATTCGCAATCGCTTTTCGCGTATTATTATAAGGGCCTTCTCCCGATGCCCAGAAAACCGCAGGCCTCGATGCGTCATCATCAAAAACTCTATGTGATAAATTGCTTCCGATACCGATGGACTGATTCCTTTATTGTTTACAAAGTATAATCACGTTCCTTCTCCCTAAATAATACTGCCGGAACCCCCCAATGTTCAACAATTAACTTCCCCCTGCAATTATTGCAATTTCGCTTCGGTTCGCCCCGCCCGCGGATTTATCCACCGGATTACTTTTCCCCCGACAAGGAATTGATTATAACAAAATGCTCAACAGTTTGAGGTGCCGAAAAACATGCCTTCTATTCCACTTGCCTCCATGCGTACACAAAATCAGCCAGCTAATCGCTATCGTTTTTTTCTTCTCCATTTAACTTGTCTTTTTCTCTTTCCTCTTTTCCGGCCTCACCCAAAACAGTTGTTTTGTCAACACGTTTGAAGGCAAAATAGTACGTGAAAAAAACACCGACAAGGCAACCACTCGCCATTACAAGAAGCGCAATTTGTATGAATTCCAATATGCAGGAGGACTTATCCACCCACTTAAAGTAAATCCACACCAATCCACCAACAAATACTGCGTTTACCACAAATATACCCAATCCGCCAAGTTTGTTGAGAATACTAAGCGCACGAGTTGCCTTCTTCAATTCTTTATCTATATCAACCTTAACATCTATCTTAGCTGCCATCTCTTAATTATCACCTCTCGTTTAAAAAGGAAAAATAGAGTAACCAGAATACCTTCGATACCAAAAGCCGCCGAAATATAACTCATGACCAAAGTCGATTCATAGGGTAGCCTACAGATAACTCCCACAATCAAACATGCCGCACCCAAAATAAGCAATAATCCTCCGCCTACCCCAAACCCCATAACATAGCGGCTGATCCTTATATATTCTTTTTCTTGCGCCCTCTGTAAAATGTCAGACAAATATTTTTCGACAGCTTCCTCTCCTTCAGGAACCATTATTTCTGGTTCTGAGTTATTCTCTAATAAACTCAATAGTTTCTTCCCTTCTGTTTTACCCCAGCGACGCACTAGATAACGTATCTCTTCCAGTATTTTAGTGTCACGACTTCTCCACCCTATATTAATTATTCCCAAGACAAGCTCATCTGGGAGTATATGTACAAGTTGCGATATATGCCATAGAGCAGGCAAGATTTCTTCCGGGGTCTGCGCAAGAAGAAAAACGCGACATTTCTCAACAGCGTACGGAAATACTGTTAAATTTCTCTCAAAATACGTCTTTATTTTATACTTTATCTTCTCTACCATCGCGTTACTCTCTCTAGTGTCTCGACAATACGTTGAAGCTCCTGTGGCTTGTGCAAGATATCTCTTATGCCCGCTTTTCTCATACGCGATACTATCTGTTGGTCTCTAATAACTGTAAGAGCAACGATCGGAATATCTGTTCTTATAGCATGCAGACGTCGTGCAACCTCTACCCCTGTTTCTCTACCGTAGGCAAGAGCCTTACCGTCCATATCCGGGGCAGGCGGCATTGCTATATCTGTAAGCACTACATCAAAATCAGATTCCGCAAAAAGGCGAAGTGCCTCTGCAACGTCTGTCGTCGCCGTCACCTCAAACCCTTTGGATTTAAGAATCGGAGGCAAATCTCTGACTAATTCCTCTTCATCCTCGATAAACAAAACTCGTTTCCTTTCCATATTACTCATAAAAAAGCTCCTGTAAATGTTAATCGGAATTCCGTAACAAAATCAGAACTTTCCTGTATTGGATTACATTCAACTTTTACATCACCATGATAAAAGTCTGCAAAAGCCTTCACTATACAAAGGCCGATTCCACTACCTTGCCATATGTGCATTTTTGCCTCCGACGTACGAACCCCCCTTTTGAAAATATTATCTCGATATTGCTCCTTGATCTCTATTCCCCTGTTTATCACTGAAATTCGGCACTTCGGGTATAATTTCATTTCACCATCAATTCTAATCTCAGTTCCCTCGCTGGAATATTTGATAGCGTTATCAACAAGATTAAGCATCGCCTGGAAGAAAAGGTCGTGGTCAATCCTTATGGCACGCCATTCCTTCATTTGCCATGCAACCAATATCGTTAGGTTTTTACCTTTTGCCACATCATCAAGCGTACGAACCACCTCCATTATCGCTTGGTGAACCCCCACCAACCCTCTCTTATCTAATTCTGAATATCCTCGTCGGAGTCGTTCCAGAACCCATATCCTTTGACTTAACTGGTGTATTCGTCGTACCTGTGCACCCAATCTGCCTACTTCATCCAGTACCTCATTGGGTTGAACTGAACCAGATTTCAGACGCTCAATCTTAATTAAAAGATTCTGCACTGGACTTCGAATCTCATGAGCAACATCTTCCAGGAATACATCCTGCGATTCTCCTGCTGCACGCAGTTCGTCAATAAAAAGAACTATATTAATTACAGCGCCAATATCCTCTATTATCCGGGCAAAGTCGCTCTTGTCCTGTTCGTGAAAGTCAGATAACTTCAAGCCTGCTTTCCTGCCTGCCAGCAAAACGCAAGGTAGTAAACCGGCACGATCTAAGCGAGCCCCTACACACCGGCTGGCCTGCTTGCCTTGCAGCCACGTTGCAACCCAATCAAAAAATGGCCGCTTCCTCAGTGGCCATAAATCAGCATCTGCAAGAAACCGAGGGAAGCTTGCCACCACATCCGCCAGCCCACGAAAACTTTCTTCATCGAGTTCATCTGCCCATACACCTCTTTTCCAAGGCATTTTTTCTGGTGTATTCTCCAAGAGAATTCGGAATGATGACTTTTCGGTCTTTATGTTTAGCACAAGCATATAGTCAATACCAAAGTACTCGCAAATTAGAGTAGCTGCCTCACTTACGCCTTCAACTATTGATGGTAGCGTCTCCGCGACACGTTCTACATCCACCTGCGCTGCTGACCATGCGATTGCGCTTTTCAAACCACCGACCGCCTTACTCTTCTCCAGTCTGTATGTTGATTCTGCCAAGTTCGACAAATGCCTTCCAGCTTCCCGGAGTTTATTCCGAAGCTCTTCTACATCCTCTGGAGTTACCTCAACAGCGTCGTTTGCATCCACATCCTGGTTGAGCTTTCTAAGTAATGTGCCCGCTTTGAGACCATACTGTCTCTCCGATTCCCCAAAACGTTCGAGTGTAACCCGTCTCGCCTCAACACCTGAATTATCACACCCTTCAAGCAAAAATACACCGTTCTCTTCCACGAATTCTCTGTTCCAAAAAGTTCCTTCTTTTGGTGCCACCTGACCCGTAAAAATAACAGCTATGGCTTCTTTCTCAACAAAAATTGGCATCGCAAAATCCACCAGCCCATGCACGCACATATATGCCACTACATCTCCGTGTCCTTTAGCAACCGCAGCCCACTGCCGGTCACAAAGCTCGCATTCTTTGTTTCCTTTTGTACACAATCGGATTGCACTGCAAACCTTCGTCCAATCACCCTTCGACCATTCACTCAAATGGTAGTCTGCATTCCCTTCCTCCCACTTTACGTTTGTGCTCTTCGCAAAAAGAACCCCGAGCGGAACCAAGTTCTCCCCCGCAAATCCTCTCTGATAGATTTTTAGCAATTCCCCATTGATCAAGCCATTTTTGGGGTCTTTCTCATCGACAAGAACAGGGATTTGTCCTCCAGCATATTTGTTGATTAGCTGTGAAACTTCACCCGCCAGCCCTCCGGAGTCTATTAGCTTATCTTGTGCTTTTTTCTCTTGTTTTTTCTCCTCATCCGTCATCTTATCCCTAACTTCGCCAACAAAAACTATAATAACTTCGGTCCAACTCCCAAAATCTCATATTTTATTTTGAAGTTATACATTACCTAAAACCGCAATCCTAGTCAAAGTAAATTCGTTACAAATCCGCCTCTAAAAAATCCCTGTTAACTTAGGTAATCTGCACCTAAAAAATCCACTCCCACGCTGGCTGATCCCCATCGCAACACCCTCCTCACCATAACTACTGCGTATGTCAAAGCACATGTCTACGGTACTATTTCGTTCTATAAAGTCGAGTTGAGTATGTGAAACCGTCCCTCTTTTCCCTTGGGGGAAATTCAGTGATGATTTGATTTTGGACTTTATGTACGTAGTTTGAGACCTCGTTATCACAAACAAATACAAGATTATTGTTGGGACCATCCGATTCCCATAATATGATACGTTCGCTTTGCGAAAAATAAATTCGCTCAAGGACAATGTGAAATATATAAACACCATATAGAAGGTTTTCAAGCCCAGACCCAATTACATAATTATCCGGATAGCATGCTCTTGGCATATACGGTGCGGAATGCAATGGACCAAAATGAGCAAAATTAGCCGAGAAATGTCCGTACCAGTCTATAATTCCTTCGGGAAGAAATGCCTTGATTCTCGATATCAAGTTGTTCGTTGAATATTTACCCCTCATAAACTTCTCATACTGTTTCTGGTTTTCAAATAAATCAAGAAGAACAAAGGAGTCCTCTATGCAACATCGTATTAACATACCACTTTGCAAAAATAGCCCCTGTGATAAAGATGAAAAAGAGGCAAAAATTGAACAAAGGATATTGTGCTTTATGGCCATGACCGATGTGTCCGCTTCCTCCTGATTATATCCAACTTTTTTGTAACCTAGTGGATAGAAGCTCTGGAACACAACATCAAGATATATAGATATTCTAAAAACCAAAGGCCAAGCTCTTTTTCTAAATGATTTTACGATCGGGGGGGAGTATTTGTCCGTCCAATCGGTGATTAACGTTCCAAAGGGATAACCCTTATCAAAAGTCTCGACCCTCAAGGCTGTAAGATATGGCTCACAGCAATCTACATAAGGCCTCCCACTCCCACATGGGCAAGCTAACTTATTTGATGACTCCATAATTTGGATTTACCTTAACACAAGGTACCATTCTCCGAATTCCTCAAAATTATCGCTATAACTATCGCGTTTGTAAAACCCTTTCTTTCCGTATTTATGACACATTGATTACCGCTATTGTTCAATATCTTCGACAACTTGTGTGAGGCGCAATTTAGCGTACACCTCATCTTTGCAAAGGTTGATTTTTGTGGCAAAAAAATCTCTGTTAACTTAGGTAATTTGTCGCCAAAAATTCCTCTCGAAGTGAAGCGCAGATCCTCGACTGCCTGCCCTCGAATGTCGTAGTCGGGGGTTGCTCACTTGACTCTCTGTCGGGGACCCAAAAAATCTTCGAATTTTTTCAAACTTTTCGATATGGTTTTTGCCCGTCCTGCCCCCGCTTTTAAACGTCTTTACACGACTTTCCACCGTTTTCGAATATTCTTGTCCGCCTCAGGCGGATTCCAACGTTTCCCCCTAAACCCCTGTCTCGCCGTAGCTTTAGCGAAGGCGGATGCGCCGTTACCCCATTTCAACGCATTTTATCGTAGCGAAGCGAAGACCTCGCCGTTTTTTGGCGGGCTTTTCCCCTTACCCAAATTACCCATCTTCTCTATTTTGACATAGCCGCCAAGTCCTCATCGACATTGCCAATTGGGCTGATATTGAACTTCTCAACCAGTATTTTTAATACGCCGGGACTGATAAACGCCGGCAGGCTTGGACCAAGTTTTATGTTCTTAACTCCAAGGTACAGCAGGGTTAACAGAATCGCCACCGCCTTTTGTTCGTACCACGATACCACCAGCGAAAGCGGCAGGTCATTGACGCCGCACTTGAACGCATCAGCAAGCGCCAATGCAATTTTAATCGCTCCGTAGCAATCGTTGCACTGGCCCGTATCAATCAGCCGCGGTATTCCGTCGATGCTGCCATAATCGCGGTCGTTCAATCGGTATTTTCCGCAGGCGGCGGTCAGTATCACGCAGTCGTTCGGCACCTTTTCAGCGAATTCTGTGTAATAATTTCGGCCGGGTTTTGCGCCGTCGCAGCCGCCGATAAAGAAGAAATGTCGAATCTTGCCTGCTTTTACTGCTTTGATAATTTTGTCAGCCAGACCAAGCACGGCGGTATAATGGAAGCCGGTACTGAGCGTTCCCTGAGGATTTTCCGGCAGCTTTGGCTGTGATAGTGCCTTTTTAATCACCTCGCTGAAATCTCGATTTTTGATGTGCTTAACTCCTGCAACACCTGCTATGCCACAAGTGAACATTCGGTCTTTATAGCTATCTTTGGGGATCATAACGCAGTTGGTCGTCACCAAAATTGCGCCGGTGAAGCTATCAAACTCTTTTTTCTGGTTCTGCCATGCGGAGCCGTAGTTACCTGCAAGGTGCTTAAATTTCCTAAGTTCCGGATAGCCATGGGCAGGAAGCATCTCGCCATGGGTATAAACGTTGATACCTTTACCTTCGGTTTGCTTGAGCAACTCATAAAGGTCGAGCAAATCGTGGCCGGTAACGACAATCCCCGGGCCGGCTTTTGTGCCCCTTGCGACGGTCGCCGGTGTGGGGTTGCCGAATCTTGATGTGTTGGCATTGTTGAGCATTTCCATAGCGCGAAGATTCATTTCGCCGGCTTTGAGCACGAGCCCGAGGTAACGGTCGAGGTCAAAGTCCACGTTTGTCAATGTTGCGAACATCGCTTCGTGCATAAAGGCATCGACCTGCTCATCTTTTTGTCCAAGCTCGCGAGCGTGATATGCGTAAGCACCTATGCCTTTAAGCCCCAATATAAGGGTATCCTGCAGAGACTGGATGTCCTCGTTTTTGCCGCAGACGCCGACTTTCGTGCATCCTGTGCCGCCTGCTGTTTGTTCACACTGGTAGCAAAACATAACTTCTCCTTTCGTTTTTCAACTTGTTTCAATAAACGATTTTACCGCAATCTGGCGTCCTGTTTTTGTTTTGAACGTTTTGTCGATAAGACTGATGAGCTTAGCTTTGCCTGCGCCGCTTAACTCATCAGGGATATTTACCAGCCAGTCGGCATCCCAAACAATCCTGAACTCCAGTGTATCTACATCTTTTGCACTATGGTGATTTGCAATTATTTTGCATGTACGCTCTATTATTTCATCAGTTAATCCATAATTTTGCAGAATTTTCCGGGCAATCGGGTGGCCTTCGGTTTCCTGATAATTTCCTGCAGAAGAGCCATATTTTTTTTCCGCTTGCTGAATCCCGATGTCGTGCAGAATCGCTGCTGCTCTAACCACCAGCGGGTCGCCGCCTTCGGCGGCCTGTATCTGCTCGGCGTAATTGAGGACGGCAAGAGCGCGCTCGATGCGTTTCTGGTCTTTTCCAAAAACCTTTTTCATTTCGTCTATGATTTTGTCCCGAATAATACTTATATTCTTTACGCCGGAAGCTGCGACACACTGCACGGCGTATTGGCACCATTGTGCGCAGCCGAGGTCTAACTTGGGATTTGCCACCATCTTTCCACAGTTGCGGCACTTCGTATTCGGCTCATCCTTGAAGAACTCAACACTTTTCCCGCAGCCGGGGCATTTCACATCAAAAATATCTCCCGGCTTCCAAAACCTCGGGTCTTGTCCAGGGCATCTGAACATTTTGTTTAATCTCCTGCGGGTTATGCTCGAATCATAGTAAGCAGCATTTTGAAATTTTCTTTGGCGACAACGGAATGCGGCACATTAGCCGGCATTATAATAATACAGCCGGCTGGAACATCCACATTTTTGCCGCCTATTGTCAAGCGAGCCGACCCCTCGGCAACTTGAACAACCGCATTATAAGGGGCAGTATGTTCACTTAATTTCTGACCCTTATCAAAAGCAAAAAGAGTAATAGTTCCAGCCGGTACATCCACTACTGTCTTGCTGACTATCGAGTCAGCCGAATACTCTACCAAAGAAACCAATTCCTGACTTTTTCCTATACAGGTGCGTAGTGCGTTTTTCTCTTCACAAGCTTTGCCCATTATTACTCCATTTGGAATTTCTTTATTTATCTATTCCCTACGGTTATTTTAGTTTGGCTGCCGAGTATTTCCTGCAGGGTGATTCCGCCAAGATAGCCATCTATATACAGCTGAAGACAGGTCAACTTAGTATGTATCTCGCATTCCGGCTCAAATTCACAACCTTTACCGCCCAAGAGGCACTTGTTCAGCCGGACACCGCCTTGGAGGGCGGCTATAATTTCCATTAAGGTTATCTTTGATGGTTCCCTGCTGAGGGCAAAACCGCCTTTCGGCCCCATATCACTTTTAACTAAATCGGCCTTGTGGAGCTTCTGGAGTATTTTGCAGCCGAGTTGATACGGGAGATTCCCATCCTTTGCCAACTGACGGGCCGAAAAGAATTCGCCATTAAAACGGCTGGCAAGATTTACCATTATCCGCAACGCATAATCAGTATTTCGCCTTAAAATATCCATTTTTGGCCCAACCTTCGAAAAAAGCTATTCACTTTACAATTACAGTTTTCTCTTATCTATCTAAGACTAATATGGTCCTACTTAGTAATTTGTTCAAGGGAAAAACTGTTTTTTCAAGGATTTTTGAAGAAATTTGAAAAGCTGTGTTTTTAGTCCAATAACGGGTCTTTTTCCTCTTTTATGCAGATACCTTTTCAACCTGCTGTTGCGATAACACCATCGGCGGAGATGCGAACCTGCTTTTGAAGGCCTTTGGCGGATAAAAAACGGTATTCACGCTGTCCTGTTATCACCACAGCATCGTTATCTACCGTTATTTTAATATCCCGGTGAGGGTCTCTTTCACGCATTACATTAGCCAGCAAAAAGGCTTTTTCGAGTCCGTCGCCTGTTTTGTAGTTCGCCAGTTCGTCCGGCTGGGCCAGCCGTTTGCCATCGTAAATTGAGGCGTTTTCCATCCGTTCAAGCCAGGCGTGAACCTGCTCGACTGACATCGAAGCTGCCGCCTGAATTGAGACCGGATTTCGCTCGACGGCCGCCTTGATAAACGGGGTCCAATCACAGGTTTGCATATCACGGTATGCATAAAAGGCGAGGTCTGCGGTTGTATTGCTCTGACGTATCCGCCGGAGGCAATCAATTATCTGCTCTCTGGAATACTCTACCGGGATTTTAATTGGTTCTGTTAATATGAAATTTTTGTCCAAGGAGGGCAGCTTTGCTTCGATGTGGACAAAGTCTGCCAGATCATCGACAAACTTTTGTGCATCAGGAATAAACGGCTCAATAAAATTTCTTAATGCTGTTTTGCCTGATGGGTTGCTGAGGTCAGGCTTTTGTTTTTGTAGAAGATATTCAAGCTTGTCGCAGCGGATTCTGCCGGGTAATTCGTATGGTGAGAAATCCTCATCGGAAACTTCGGCAAGCAATTTGTCATGGGTTTTGCAGGCGATTTTGTAATCGCTGTTGTGCTCGTAGTTAAAGAGGGCCTCGGCCTTTAAAAAGTTCGGTTTGTTGTGACAATCGCGGCAAAGCTGAAAGAATCTTTGATACTCCTCACGGTATCTTAAAAAACTTGCAAAGACCTCAAGCGTCAACTCTGCTGAAAGATACGAACTAAGTTTTTGGGTAAACTGCTGATAAAGCTGTTTATCTATCGTGGCATCTTTATATAAGCAGTGCACGTAGCCGGAGGGATGGGCGACAATCGTTACGTTTTCATTGCGTAACGCTCTTTGTGCCTTATTGGATATAGCGGTGCCATTAAACCACATTGTTTTGGTAACCAGTCTTCTATTATTAGTCAGTATCCCATCCTGCACATCAATGAAATTTTGGGAATGAAGAGGGGTCAGTATCATATAAATATCTTCGAGAGGTATTCCGCAGACTATGAATGCAGCGGCGACATAAAGTGCGGCAAGGGAGACACATTCGCCTGCTGCTGTTTTGTAACCTTCTTTGAGGCGAAAGGCGTTCATAGCCTCGACCGTTTCTGTTTTCCAGTACGGAATGATATCACTGTCATACTTATCCAGGCCGAAATGTTTGCGGATGTCGACGTCGAAATAATAACTATCGCCGTGATAGCCAAAAAGTGCATTACTTTCGGCTATTACCTCGGGGGGTATGAAGTCTGCAAATCGCTTAATCTCTTTGTCTTTGTTGGTAAGTCCCCATGTTTCAAGGTCGAGGTTGAAATCGTATTCATCCATTATAAATTGTCTCAGGCGCATCAATTTCCTATAGCTGCTTTTGCCATCCAGTTTTTTGAAACAATCGAGCTGGCGCCATTGCCAGATAATGGGGGAGATAATATCAGCCAACACCAGGCTAAGCATCAACTCAGGAAAGACAAAGATTTCCATATCCGAAAGTGTTATTGCGGAAGTGTATTTTTCCAATTGTTGCAGATTCATTTTGCACCGGCCTCGAATTATTCAGAAACTATTTTTCCATCCTGCGGATTTCCCGCTGTTTCCAGATTGCGTATAGCGGCGGATAGACGAGCAATTCGAGAATGAAACTGGTAAGGATGCCGCCAATCATAGGGGCAGCGATTCGCTTCATCATATCGGCGCCTGTGCCCATCGAATACATAATCGGAATAAGGCCCATAAACATAGCCATAACCGTCATCATCTTGGGCCTAATCCGCTTGACCGCGCCGTGAATGATGGCCTCTTTCAAATCCGCAAAGGTCTTCATTCTCCCCTGCGAGACCATATCATTGTAAGAGAGGTCGAGAAACAACAGCATAAAGACGCCTGTCTCGGCATCAAGACCCATCAGGGCTATCATACCGACCCAGACCGCTATCGAGACATTGTAGCCGAGAATATACAAAAACCATACAGCACCAATCAGCGAGAAGGGCACCGCAAGCATTACGATGCCGGTTTTGACGATGTTTTTCGTGTTTATGTAAAGCAGTATGAATATGATTAAAAGCGTCAGTGGGACGACGACCTTGAGTCGCTGCCTTACCCGCAGCATATTTTCAAACTGGCCGCTCCATTGCAGGGCGTAACCAGCGGGCAATTGCAGTTGCTTACTCACTGCCTTTTTCGCCTGGTTGACATAGCTGCCGACGTCTATGCCGGCAATATCAACATAGACGTAGCCGGCCAGCATTCCATTCTCGTCGCGTATCATCGAAGGCCCCAGAGATACGCTGATATCTGCAATCTCGCCCAGCGGTATTTGTGCACCTGAGGCTGTGGGGACAAGGACCCGCTGGAGCTTTTCGAGGTCGTCGCGGTAGTCGCGGGCGTATCGCACATTTACGCTGTAACGCTCAGGTCCCTGGATTGCGGTGGTTATATTCTCGCCGCCGATGGCGGAGGTTATGATTTCCTCGGCGTCCTGTATGCTCAAGCCGTAACGTGCCAATTGTTCCCGCTTCAAATTGAAATCCACAAAATACCCGCCTGAGACCCGCTCTGCATATACGCTGCGTGAGCCGGCCAATGGTTTGATAATTTGTTCGAGCTGTGTGCCGATATTTTCAATCATGCCGAGGTCAGCACCGAGTATTTTGATGCCCACCGGCGTGCGGACGCCTGTAGCGAGCATATCGATTCTGGCCTTTATGGGCATTGTCCAGGCGTTTGTGACGCCCGGTATCTGCATTTTGGTGTTCATCTCATCAATGAGCTTTTCCCAGGTCAATCCCGGCCGCCAATAGCGTTTGTCCTTGAGAACAACTGTCGTTTCCATCATCGAAAAGGGCGCCGGGTCGGTGGAGGTGTTGGCTCGCCCGGCCTTACCGAACACACGCTCGACTTCTGGAAATGACATAAAAATTTTGTCTTGTATCTGCAGGAGATTTGCCGCCTCGGTAACGGAAATGCCCGGCAGCGTAGTCGGCATATAAAGAATTGTCCCCTCGTTCAACGGCGGCATAAACTCCGAGCCGAGGTGGAAATATACGGGTACGGTTATTATCATCAGAACAATCGCACAAATAATGGTCGCCTTGCGATGCTCAAGAACAAAATTGCAGGCCGGCTCATATACTGCAAACAGTATCCTGCTTACCGGATGCCGCTCTTCGGGATAGTATTTGCCGACGGTGATGGTATTGTACAGCTTTGACAACCATTTGGGTTTGAAATGATGATAATCCATTCGCGTAAAGAGCATCCGTATCGCCGGGTCAAGGGTTATCGCCAGAACAGCAGCAATGGCCATCGCAAGGTTTTTGCTGTATGCCAACGGCTTGAAGAGGCGACCTTCCTGGTCAACAAGCGTAAAAACCGGTAAAAAGGCAACAGCTATTACCAGTAGTGAAAAGAACACCGAAGGCCCGACTTCCTTCAAGGCGTTCAGCCGAATGATATGAAAATCACCTTTGCGACCGCCCGCCTCCCATAATTGCAGTTTCTTATACGCATTCTCTACTTCCACAATTGCGCCATCAACGAGCACGCCTATTGAAATGGCGATGCCCGAAAGCGACATAATGTTGGAAGTCAGCCGGATGCCGTACATCGGGATAAAAGACAGCACTACCGCGATGGGTATCGTAACTATCGGTATGATTGCCGAGGGGAAATGCCATAAAAATAAAAGTATGACAAAACTGACAATAATCATTTCCTCGACGAGCTGCTCTTTCAGGGTGTCGATGGCCCGCTTGATTAAGTCTGAGCGGTCGTAGGTGGTGACTAGTTCAACGCCTTTCGGCAACGACGGCTTTATCTCTTCGATTTTGGCTTTGACGCGATTTATTACGTTGAGGGCGTTTTCACCCTGCCGCATTATCACGATTCCGCCGACCGTGTCACCTTCACCGTCGAGGTCTGCTATCCCCCGGCGTATATCGGGGCCGAGGGCAACGTCGGCAACATTCCTTACCAGGACAGGCGTTCCACGGTCATCCGTTCCGATGACGGTGTTCTCCAAATCCTCGGGTGACTTGATGTACCCTCTGGCGCGAATCATATATTCGGTGCCGGACATCTCCAGCAGTCTGGCGCCGATGTCGTTGTTGCTTTGCCTTACGGCCTCAACGACCTTAGTAAGGGGGATATTGTAGGCAAGCAGGGCGTTTGGATTGACGTTGACCTGATACTGTTTTTGGAAGCCGCCGATCGTGGCGACTTCCGCAACGCCGGGCACGCTTTGCAGCCAGTATCGCAGATACCAATCCTGAAAGCTGCGTAAATCTGCAAGACTATTGTTGCCGGTTTTATCCACTAACGCATATTGATAGACCCAGCCGACGCTTGTGGCGTCGGGGCCGATTTCCACTGAAACGCCTTGCGGCAATTTGGCGGTGATTTTGCTGAGGTATTCTACGACCCTGCTGCGTGCCCAGTAAATGTCGGTGCCGTCCTGGAAGATTATGTAGACGTATGAGAAGCCGAAATCAGAAAAGCCGCGAATCGCCTTGACCTTCGGCGCACCGAGCATAGTCGTTACAATCGGATATGTAACCTGCTGCTCAATAATGTCCGGGGACCTATCCCACTGCGCGTAGATTATCACCTGAGTGTCGGACAAATCCGGGATGGCGTCCAGCGGCATAATCCTTATACAGTAGACGGCGCCGATTATCGCCGCTACTGCAAAGAATATGACGATAAACCTGTTCTTAGCAGAAAACTCTATTATCCTATGAATCATTTGCGAACAGCCGCTTTACTTGTTTGGTTCTGCCGTCTGACCGAGGACGGCGTTCAATTTGGACTCCGAATCGACGAGGAAGTTGCCGGAAGTGACGACTTCTTCGTTCTCCGTCAGGCCCCGCAACACCTCATAGAAACCTTCTGCTTTTACGCCGAGTGTCACGACCCTCGACTCAAAGTAGCCGGCCGGCCTGACAACAAAAACAATGTCCCTCGTCCCCGCGTGCATTACCGCCTCTTGCGGGACCGCGAGCTTGTCGCCAAGGTCGTACTTTACCGCGACGTTAACGAACATTTCGAGCTTTAGCCTGTTCTCGGGATTATCAACCAATGCCCTGACCTTCAGCGTCCGTGTTGCAGTTTCCAGTATTGGGGTGACAGTGATAACCTGTCCCTCGAACATCTGGCCCGGATATGCAATCGCCCGAACCTCGACGGGCGTTCCCGTTTTTACCAGCCCTGCCTCGTATTCGTAAATAGTGATATATACCCAGACGTTCTTGTCCTCGCTGCCGGGCAGGTAAAGGTTCTGCTGCGGCCTGCCACTTTTTTCCAGTTCGTTTATTTCGGCCTCGCTCATTCCTATAGCGAGCAGTTTTTGTTTCATAGATTTAATGAGGGCCGCAGATTGTTCCGCTATATAACCCAATTCGTCTTTGCTTATGGGCCGGCTGCTTTTCAACGCCTGGAGGTATTCCTGCTGGGCGTTAAACAGAGCCGGGTCGTATGCCACCCTTCCGACCGTCAGGATTTGCCCCGATAGTTTGCGGTTCTGCACTTTTTCCTTCTTTACTCCGATTAACTGCTGCTTTTCAGGGCTGATATAGACCCACGAAGGTTTTGCCTCGGACGTTTGCTCTTGGTATACCGGCACATAATCCATACCCATTGGGTCCTTCATCGGAACAGGCGAGGTAACCTGCGGGTCCATAGGATTGCGATAAAATAGTATTTTTCTTTCCCCGGTTTTCCCCGGCTTTTGCTCCGCCACATGCGGGCTGACGCCCCGCTTCACAAGCGACATACCACAAATCGAACATTCGCCGGGCCTGTCAGACGTGAAGTTCGGATGCATTGGACAATAATATAGTTCCTTCGCCGTCTTTGCAGCAGAGGCTTCCTGCCGGTTGGCAAAGTATTTGCCTACTGCAAAAAAGCCGATAACGGCCGATAGAACAATTATACCGACGGCAATCGTTTTGACTTTCATTTTTCAATTTCCTCTTGCGGCCTTATTTTGCAAACTGCGGCAGCTTGGCGATGTACTTTTCCGGGTCTTTCTCAAACGTCTCTTTGCAGCCCGCGCAGCAGAAATAAACCTTCTTGCCTTTGTATTCCGTGAAGATGTTCTTGTTTATTTTGCCCCCCATCACGGGACATATCGTCTGTTCGGCTTCAGCAGCTACTTTATCGGCTTGTTGCGTCTTCGGTTGTGGAGGTGCCGGCTGCTCTTTCTTCTTACAGCCCACCAGCCCAATCAGCCCAAAGCCAATCACTGCAATTGTCATAACTAATACGATTTTTCCTCCGTTCATTTTTGTCCCCTTTCAAAAACAGGAATATATTCCACAAAATCCGCCCTTTCAGACGGTCACTTCTGCAATGAATCCAGTTCCGTCCCCGTCAGCGTCTCCAGCTCGGCCAACTTCTGCCGGTTGTCCACCAGTGCACGTTCGTATGACAGGTAATAATCCAGCAATATCCGCTGTGCGTCAAGCAAACTCAAGAAATCCACCATCCCGCTCCTGTACGCCGCCTCCGACGACTGTAACAGTTCCTTTCCCTTCGGTATCAGCATGTCACGATACAATCGTATTTTTCTTGCGCTGTCTCTGTACTCATAATGAGCCTGCGTCACCTTTGTCAAAAGAACGTTTTCCGTATCAACCTTCTGCTGTTCAATGCCGGTCGCCATCGCCTGTGCCTGTCGCTGGCCGGCACTATAACTGTCCCGCCACAAAGGCAGGTTCATCGAAAACACTAATTGAACGCCGTCCCTGCCATTCCTGCTATCCATATTCTCCCATCCCACGCCGACGCTTATATCCGGATAAAAGTTCTTCTTGGCAAGCTCAATTCTGCTCTTTGCGGCCATAGCTTCAAAGTTCAAGCTTGCAAGTTCCGGATTTTTCTGAACCAGTAAAGCCAATAATCGCTCAAAATCCAGCGACAAAACCTCAAACTGCTCCTGTTTGGGCCACGGCAGATTTGTATCAGCCGGCAGTGTCAACGCCGTCCTGAGCCTGCTTACCGTTGGCTCCCGCAACTGATTCAGCCCCCGCAAAACGTCCTCCATCTTTGCTATCTCCACCTGCGCCCGAATCACGTCCGGATGACCTGCTTCCGTCGTCATATGCTTGGTCCGCGCAACCTCTTCGAAATGCCGGAGTAATTCAAGATTCTCTGTCGCTATCTCAGTGGCTCTGGCAAGATAAGCGAACTCATAAAATCCCTCCTTCACTTCCTTGAATAAAGCAAGGCGGGCTCCCCTGTACTTTTGTTGCGCTGCCTCGGCGCTCTTGGCCGCCGCTTCCGTCCTGGCATCAATCTTGCCGAACCACGGAAACGTCTGCATCACACCGACTGTTTGCTTCATCTGGAGGTCTGACTGCCGTGACCAGTATTCGTATGTAAGCTGCGGGTCCGGCAGCGCCTTGGCTTGGGGAATTTCCTCTAAAGCCACCCTCCACTGTTCAAACACGGCTTTCAAATTTGCGTTATTAAGCGATGCATATTGCAGGTAATCTTCGAGTCCGGCCAAATTATTTGCGTCACCTGGCTGCTGTGAACCCCAGACACACAGCGTAAACGTAAATATGATAATCCCTACAATCAGGACAGCTTGTTGTTTCATATTCGCCTTTTTAAACTGACTGATATGATTGTCATTTTACTGCACCACCGAGATAA
Organism: Sedimentisphaerales bacterium; assembly: GCA_049284355.1. Lineage (GTDB taxonomy): Bacteria > Planctomycetota > Phycisphaerae > Sedimentisphaerales > Anaerobacaceae > CAIYOL01. The sequence goes on along the minus strand of JBAPXT010000189.1, from coordinate 23,157 downwards.
CTCCATAAAAAAACATTCAATTATCTGCGAGAACAAAACTTAAACAGCTCGCAAAGCTCACAGCCGCTGCGGTGTCGCCCTGTGCAGTTTTTCACTATACCGATTCTGCTCAGTGCAAAATCATATTTAACGGGGTCGGCTGGCTCGATTTGGGCAAAATGTTCTGTTATTTCTATGGCGGTTGATAAAGAAACTGCTTTTCGGTTGTGAAAGCCCAAAATTCTGCACAACCTACCCATGTGCACATCGACCGGCACAATCAATTTAGCCTTATCAATACGTTTCCACAAGCCAGTATCAACATCATCATCCCGAACCAGCCATCGCAGGAAAAGGTTGAGTCTTTTACAGGCGCTGCCGGCGGATGGGCGTGTGAGTAAATAGCTTAACTGCGTCGAGGCAGGGGAATTATGGGTTTTAGCGTACATCTCCAAAAGCGAATCACAAAAAATTGACAATGCGGCAACGATATTCTTATCGTTCGGGTTGTAACCCTGAACAAAAAACTCCTCGATACTGCCGTACTGGTCCAGGACTTTTTTTAATAACTCAAGCAAATCAGATATGTCATCGCCGGCGGTGAAGCGATGCTTGAAATTTTTCAGCTTCTGCCTTTTTTGCTTATTGAAGCTCCGGACAAACTCAAAGGGACTATCTCCCATACGTCCCAGGAGGTCGTTCAGACTTTTTTGGATTTGCTGAACTCTGCCGTAAGCAAGCTCAGCGGCCAAAAGAGCGACAATTTCCATATCCTGCGGGTCGGAATAGTGATACACAAACTGCAAAGGGTCGGGCTTGATTAACTGGCGACGGTTGTATTTATCATACAACTTGTCAAGAACAGCTTTTACGCTTTCCAGATGTTTTACTGTGACAACTCGGTGCGAACTTGTTGTAGTCGTTATCATCGGCATAGAATTCCTCGGTCAACCGGTTGTCCTGAATTTGTTGATAAGGGCCTGCAGCCGGGCAAAGTCCGGTTCTCTTTCAAACAGCGGGCGGTTGTCCTGGCGATATATTCCCACATTGTCCTCGAAGGTACTTTTGTCGGGATTGATATAGAATATGCCGAGCGGAAGGTTGTCCTTCTCGACTGCCTTTTTGAAGGCGGCGACCCTGTCATATGGGTCATGAGAAGCATCGAGATAATAAGTGTGCTCTTTGAACCACTGCCAGGTGTTTATTTTGTTGAACGTAACGCAGGGCTGGAATATGTCAACCAGGGCATATCCTTTGTGCATAATTGCCTTTTTGAGAATCTCTTTTGTCTGTTCAGCGTCGCCTACAAAAGCCCTGGCAACGAAGCCGGCATCGAGGGCGATTGCGACGGCAAGAGGATTGAACGGTTCAAGAAAAACGCCGGCGACCTGGACAGGGGTCTTGAAGCCGAGCTGGCTTGTCGGGGAGGCCTGTCCTTTTGTCAGACCATAAACCATATTATTGTGGACGATGTTGGTAATATTCGGATTTCGCCTGATGGTGTGGACGAAGTGATTGCCGCCCTCGCCATACATATCGCCGTCGCCGCTTTCGGCGATAACGGTCATAGAGAGGTTGGCAGCCTTGATTGCGGTAGCGGGCGGCAGAGCGCGGCCGTGAAGGCCGTTGAAGAAATGTGTCCTGAAATAATGCGGGATTTTGGCCGCCTGGCCTATGCCGGAGACCATTACAAGATTCTCCGGCGCAATATTCAGTTCAGCCAGTGTGCGTTTGAGCACGTTGAGAATCCCGTAATCGCCGCAACCCGGACACCAGGCGATGTCAATTTCACCTATATCAAAGGCGTGTGTATCCATAAAAGACCTCACTTCAGAATCTTCTTCAACGCCTCTGCCACCTCTTCGACGGCGAAGCTCAGGCCGCTGTATTTCAAAACCCTGTCCTTAACGTCGATGCCAGTTTGCAGTTTTATCAGCTTTGCAAATTGTCCTGTTGCGTTGCCCTCGACAATGACAATTCTCTTGGCTTTGGCCAGATAATCCGCCGTCCGCGGATGCAAAGGATACACCTGGCTGTAATGCAACAGCGAAGTATCTTTTCTGCCCAAAACCGCGAGCGCCTCTTTCGCAATATGGTAGGTGGAGCCCCAACAGACGATGAGGTTATCATATTTGCGGTTGGGATAGAGTTCCGGCTCAAGTATTTCAGCTTTAGCTGATTCGAGCTTTCGCAGTCGCTTGTTGACCATTTTAGTTCTAAGCTGCAAGTCTTCGGTGATGTGTCCCTCGGCATCGTGCTCATCGCTGTCGACACAGACCATGCCCTGTCCGAAACCGGGAACGCCCCGCGGCGAGATGCCGTTTTCGGTCAGTTCATACCTCCTGTAGTCGGCGGCGGTTTTGGCAATGTATTTCTCGACCTTAACGCTCGATAAATCAAAGCCGCCGATGTTGTAATAGGAATCGATTAGGTACTGGTCGGTCATAACGAAGACAGGCACCTGATATTTATCAGCGATATTAAAGGCGCTGGCGGTAAGATAAAAGGCCTGCTCAATCGTTCCGGGTGAAAGCAGGATTCTTGGGAATTCACCGTGTCCCGCGTAGAGCGCAAGTTCAATATCGGCCTGCTCGGTCCGCGTGGGTAATCCGGTAGCAGGCCCCGGTCTTTGTCCAAGATGAATAACCATAGGAGATTCGAACATACCTGCCAGACTCAATCCTTCGACCATCAGGGCAAAGCCGCCGCCTGAAGTAGTCACCATCGCCCTTGCGCCGGAGTACCAGGCGCCGATGGCCATATTCATAGCTGCGATTTCATCTTCTGCCTGTTCGGCAATTATGCCGAAATCCCTGCCATTTCTGGCGAGGAAGGTCAGCACAGGCGTCGATGGTGACATAGGATACGATGAAACAAAATTACACCCTCCTGCTATCGCTCCAAGACCTACCGCATCGCCTCCGGTGAGGAGAATGTGGTCCTTAACTGCGACGTCGGGCTTGAGATTAAAGTTTATTTTTGCCTGACCAGCCAAATTCCCGGCAAGCCGGAAACCAGCTTCGGTTGCCCGGATGTTATTTTGTACGATGTCGGCAGCTTTTGTAGAGAAGGACTGTCTCACATAGTTGCAGACATTGCTTAGCTCCATCCCCAGCAAACCTGCCAGCATCCCCACCGCAACAACATTGGAATAAACCTTGTCGCCTATGTCGACTGCGATTTTGGTAAATGGTGCTTCGGCAAACCTGAAACGACCGCTGGCAACCTCATCCCCAGCCACTTCGGTTTCGGCAAGAACGATTGTTTCCTGAGAGATTCTCTCCTGAAGATGTTGAACCGCCCCCTTGTTTAATGGGATGAGCAGGTCTATCCGATTGACAAAGGCTGATATCGGCTGAGAGCCAACGCGTATTTGAGTTGAGTTGTTGCCACCACGGACCCGTGACATATATTCCTTGGTGGCGAAGATATTGTAGCCGGCCAGTTTCAGCATTCGCGTCAGAATACTTTCGACGGTTTGTATGCCCATACCTGCTTGGCCACACAGAACTATTGAAACATCGTCTGCCCGCAATGCTATTTTCCTTGCCATACTCGCACCTACCTATCCGGAGACAAATCCTAATGACTGTGCTCCTGTTCGCCAGGATACGCATTGCGGAAATCCGTCAGAAGCGAACGGAGCTTTTCGACGTTGGCCAAATCGGTGGTCTGCTTGGCCTTCATTGAGTAGACGAGCATCTCGTGCAGCAGGGTAAGCTGCTTGATATATTTTTCGTAACCGCCGGCATCGCTCTTATCGACCGGCTTTATACGCTGGGCCATAAAGTAGTAGCTGACAATATGTGCGATATCCTCAGCGTGCTCATCCTTGACGTTGACCCACCGGACAATCTGGTTCATATTCGGCTTTTGCTGTGCCGACAGTTCCTCTATGGACTTCATCGCTTTTTCAATTGTGGTGATGTTCTCTGCAATCATAGCCAACCTTGCCGGGTCATCGTAGATACCACACGGTATCTGGCAATGCGAATACACAAGCGGTGCTATACCCGCCACTGCAATCAACAAAATACCCAGCAGTAGATGTTGTCTTATGTTAGTTCTCATTTTTGGTTCCCTTCAAACAGGTTTTGTTAATACTCTTCGAGATGATAAAACTCCGCATTTTCCAGCCAAGTTTCAGGTCTCGATACAAAATCAATTATATTCTCAAGCAGGAAATAGTGTTTCTTCTCCTCGTCAGCCAATTTTAGGAAAATTTCTTTATGGGTTTTCTCCACATCATTAGCCTTCCCGAGATAAAAATCCTGACTTTGTTTCTCAATCTTGAGGGCTTTTCTATAAAGCTCGGTTTGGCTGATATCGAAATTGAAGCTTTGGGCGGACTCACGCATTTTTGCAAAAACATTTTTGGCGTCCGTGAGGACGGTCGTTTCAGCCAAATCGGGAGCGACATCTTTTTTCCTGTCCGAGACAATTTTGTAATGTTTTGCCTCTTCATCAGCTAACATATTAAATACTGTCTCAAGGCCTTTATTATTTGATTTGGCAGCCAATCGGCGATAGTAGTCCTCACTGTATTTTTCTTTTTCCATAGCAAATTCGAATATGTTCATATCTTTATCCTTTAAGAGTAACATCGGTTAGGGTTCTGCGAGTTTTCGCCACTTTCGGCCGTCAGATTCAATAAGTCTATCGGCTTGAGGGAAGCTCTCGCTGCCGGCGGGATATTCGTATGGGGCCGAATCATTACTTTCCCATCTCTGCAGCACAGGCATTAATAACTGCCAGGCAATTTCTACGCTGTCGTACCTGTTGAAAAGCGTCTGGTCGCCGACCATACAGTCAAGAATCAACCTTTGATAGGCCTCGGGCATATCCACGAGGAAAACGCTTTTGTAATTAAAATTCATATTGAGAGTACTCATACAAATCTTCGAGCCTGGCCGCTTTGCCTGAAAGCTCAGCGAAATCCCTTCCTCGGGTTGTATCTGCAGGACGAGAACATTTGCAGGCATATCCTCCAGGCCGACAGAGATGAACATCGAATGAGGAACTTTTTTAAATGTAATGGCAACCTCGGTATCTTTATGAGCAAGCCTTTTGCCGGTCCGCAGATAGAAAGGAACATCTTTCCACCGCCAATTATCCATAAACAGTTTTGCAGCAACTAAAGTTTCGGTTTTTGATTGCGGGTCTATGTCTGGTTCGGCTCGATATCCAACAACCTGTTTGCTGTTGACCACCCCTGGGCCATACTGGCCCCGTACAATCAAACTATCTAATTCATTGAGGTTTAAGGGGCGGATAGAACGTAAAAGTTTGACTCTTTCATCGCGAACACAATCCGCTTCGAATGATGCCGGCGGCTCCATTGCAACCAGGGCGAGCATTTGAAGCATATGATTTTGAAATATATCCCGAAGCGCACCGGCTTTATCGTAGTAGCTGCCGCGATGCTCGATGCCCATCGATTCGGCTATTGTAATCTGGACATGGTCGACGTAATCGCGGTTCCATACAGGTTCAAAAATAGCGTTTGCGAAACGGAACATTAAAATGTTCTGAACGCTCTCTTTGCCAAGGTAATGGTCGATGCGATATATTTGCGACTCATTGAAACAGCGGCGGATTTTATCATTCAGCTCGGCTGCACTTTGCAAATCTCTGCCGAATGGTTTTTCAACGATTAATCTGGCCCGCAGCTTCGAATCAGACTCGCGGACGCAGGATAAGGTTGAGCGGCCCAGATGTTCTACTATCTGGCTGTATAAAAACGGAGGGACGGCGAGGTAGAAAATATGGCAGCCGTCAACTTTGTGTTTTTTGTCCAAGCTGAGGAGTCTGGCTTTGATACTTTCGTAAAACGCAGCATTGTTGTAATCACCATCGATGTAATAGAGCTTTTCTATAAAAGCGTTCAAATCCTTCACTGATGCGCCACTGTGACTTTCTTGTATCGCTTGTTGCGCAGCTTCTCGAAAATCCTCATCTGTGAGTTTTTTTCGGCCACAACCTAACAGGTAAAACTTTTCATCAAGCAAATCCTGAGCGAAGATATTAAAGATACTCGGAATTAGCTTTCTGTGTGCAAGGTCGCCGGAGGCGCCAAAGACGACCAGTGCATTCGACGGGGCCGGTGTTTCAGCACAAATAATATCCTGAGGGCTTAAGGACGGCTGAATTTTTTCCATAGCAACTACCTTTTATATATTATGTAACCAGAGGCCGAATCTGCGGTTTTTCAACGGCCGTGATTTTAATCTTCAAGTGGCTCAAATTCATCTTTGCCGGCGCCACATTCCGGGCAGACCCAGCCATCCGGCAAATCTTCAAAAGCAGTACCAGCTTCCACGCCGTTGTCAGAGTCGCCTACGGCAGGGTCGTATATATATCCACACAGAAGACATTTGTATTTCTTCATATTTTTTCCTCCTTCTTACAGCTTTGTCTTTGGTTTCACTTCAATGTATGTTGCAGCGGTTTTGGGAGTTCCGCCGTGTTTTATGACACGATAATAATTGTATGTCATCGGTTCTGCGTTTTCATCAAGCGTTTCGCAGGCCACAATTTTTGCAATAAACAATGTATGTGTTATAACGTCAATGCTTTCGGTAACTTCGGCTTCGAGAAAAGCTACGGTATTATCCAGAATTATTGGCACACCGGTCTGGCCTGTTTTGTAATTTACCCCTTTGAATTTGTCTGTATTTCTGCCGGACTTAAATCCAAAGTTGCCGATAAAAGACATCGGTGCTTCCTGAGTGAGAATAGAGACAGTGAAGAGCCTGCTGTCGGTAATGTACTCGTGGGTTAAACACTGTCTGTTGATGCTAACAGCGACCGTCGGCGGCTCGGGTGTCAGCTGAAAGACGGTATTTACAATACAGCCGTTGAATTTGTCTACTTTTTTCGAGCTGACTATACACATACCGTAATTTAGACTGAAAAGTGACTCTAAATCCAACATCAGCATCTCCCCGAATAGCCGGGTTGTAGTTATTTCGAAATATTCGTAACTATTTCAAAGCCGTCATCTTATGGTTCAAAATAGTAATATGCCCCATCTCTTCTTTTATAATCGCCTCAACTTTATCCCTGCCGGCCCCGGCAGGAACGAAGTCCTTCAGGCCGAGATAGAAAACGATGGAATCTTTTTCAGCGCCGAGGGCCAGTTTCAGAATATCTTCAACGCTTTCGTTACCTGTCAGCTGTTTGCTGTAGTCTTTTTTCGGGTCAAAGACGTGACCGTCGGCCATCGCCTGCAGGTACAAGGCCGTTTCGTTGTCAGGGTCAAAGACATCTGACTCTCGTTCCTTGTCTGAAAACTGTTTTTTCATCCCGGCGAAAGTTTTTTCGTGCTCGGCTTCCATAGCGGCAAGGTTCAACAGCATTTGGGAAGTGTCTTTGTCGGAGACGCCTTTTGCTGCTTTGCGATAGAACTTTATGCCGTTTCTTTCAATCTGCTCGGCCATTTCAAAGATTTCAAATGCATTAAAAGTAATACCCATCGTCATTCTCCTTTTGCCGGGGGCGGCGTAAAGACCCGCTGGCTCAATTCACGGTCGAGCATAAACATCCCGCCGGGTGTGTTTTTCCATTTTCTTGGTTATCAGTTCTACTGTCCTTTCCATAATCCGTGGATATTGCAGTGCTCGCGTGCGGTGACCGTATTTGCCTTCAGGTTAAATATTGCCTCAGGTGCATCGCCGGGGTTGAGGAACTTTCGGTATGCTGCTCCGTCTGCGAGAATTTCAATCCACTCGATATAATGTTTCTCCTCCATAGGATGAGGTACGCTGCCGACCTTTACCTTGTAGCCGCCGCTGATTTTTTCGATTACGGGCACATGCTTTTCCTTGCCCTGGTCCGCGGTTTTTTCAGCAAGGTTTTCCATCGGCTGACCGCAGCAAACCAATTCGCTGTCACCGCCGTGAAGTACCTCAACTATGTTGCCGCAGACCGTACATTTGTAAATTTCAAGTTTCTCAGCCATAATATCTCCCTTTTACAATTTGTTAATTCTGAATTCTTATAATCAATTCAACACAAAAAAATATTGTTCTAATTTACGATTTTAAGTCCCTTGTGTTTGGCGAGAATTTCATCTGCCAGTTTATCCAGAGCCGTGAAATCGTCATCTTTAGGATAGCCCTTTGCTATCACCGGCCCAAGAATTTCTACTTTAAGGTTTGGAATCAGTCCTGTGATTTGCTCAACCATCCTGCCGCCCCAGCCGAACGAACCGATAATCGAAGCAAACCTGGTCTTGGGTCTGAGGGCATTTGCCAAAATTGCGGCGTATGCGACTTTGGGATGCGCTGCTGTCAGGACCGTTGGAGAGCCGAGCACAATCGTAGCAGCATCGACAAGCGACATTGCCAGCTTACCGATGTCGGTTACGGAGAGATTAAATTGCTTAACTGTAATGCCTCTTTCAATCAAAGCGTCCACAAGATGCTCAACCATTTTTCTTGTGCTGTTATGCATTGATATGTACGGCAGCACCACTTCATTTTTGACATTGTCGCTGACCCAGTCTTTATAAGCATCGATGATAAACTGAGGCCTGTCGTAGACCGGGCCGTGACTTGAAGCGATAATATCTATTTCAAGGCCTTTCATTTTTTCGAGGTTGTTCTTTATAGGTGTTCTGAAAGGCATCATTATCTCAGCGTAATATCGTTTGGCTGACTCGTACACAATGGCCTGGTCTTCGACGAACAAACCGCTGGTTGCCAGATGCGAGCCGAAGAAATCACAGGGGAAAAATATTTTATCTTCCTGCAGGTATGTACCCATTGTTTCGGGCCAGTGCACCCATGGGATGTAAATAAACCGCAGGGTCTTATCGCCCAAAGAAAGGGTTTGGCCGTCATCGACGGTTATAAAGTTGTCCTCGCTGATTTGCAATAAATCAATGAGCATGCCTTTGCACTTGGGGTTTGTTACTACCTTTGCATCAGGGTATAGCATCAATATATCAGGTATGCTGCCGGAATGGTCCTGCTCGGCGTGGTGGGCAACAATATAATCTATTCTTTCGGTCCCGGCTTTGACAAGATTATCTATCAGCACATCGGTCTTGGTGGGGTCAACTGTATCCAAAAGTGCAATTTTTTCGCTGCCCTTTATCAAATAGGCGTTATAGCATGTCCCATCCGGCAGAGGAATCAGCTCATCAAACAGCCGCCTGTCCCAGTCAATAGCTCCTACTGCATAGATGTTCGGTTTTAGCTGCATCATTTTTCCAACCCTTTTACTGCCCCAAGTGCCGCCTCGTAATCCGGCTCAGTGGCAACTTCGTTGACTATCTGTATATACCTAATGATGCCGCCTTTGTCCACAACGAACACCGCCCTCGCCAGCAGCCGCAATTCCTTTATCAATACTCCATACGCCTTGCCGAACGACGCGTCACGATGGTCCGAAAGCGTCTGAACATTCTTTACGCCCGCGGCGCCGCACCATCTTTTCTGCGCAAACGGCAGGTCCATACCGATTGTTAGTACCACAACATCGCTGCCGAGCTTGCCTGCCTCTTCGTTGAACCTGCGGGTCTCAATGTCGCAAACGGACGTGTCGAGCGACGGCACCGAAGTTATTATGCATATCTTTCCGCGATACGAAGAAAGCTTTACTACCGACATATCATTTGCAACAACCTCGAAATCCGGCGACGCGTCGCCCACCCTGACTTCTTTACCCAATAAGGTCAGGGGTTTGCCTTTCATAGTTATAACGCCTTTTCGTTCTTGCATAGCGTTCTCCTTACAACCTAAATTTGTGATACTGACAACCAATAACACTGCAACTATTGTTTTCATTGGGAAAAATCTTTATTAATGCCCTCTAACAGAATTCTGCGAAATAGCCGCCTGCTTATTTCAGAAGCAATCGGAAATATTTTTCAAGATAGTCTCAATAAAGATGTAGTATTTTAATGCCCTCTGCAATAAGTAAAATCCTTGTTTTGGACAGGAATATGCCTATTGAATCAGTAATTGACCGCTTCCAGTTCAAAATACGCCCGCGGATGTGCACAAGCAGGACACGTCTCAGGAGGCTCTGTTCCCTGATGGATATAGCCGCAGTTTCTGCAAACCCATCTTACAGATTTTTCTCGTTTGAAGACGCGTCCGGCGGTTATGTTTTTCGCCAGAGCAACATATCTATCCTCATGACGTTTCTCCGCAATTGCGATATTCCTGAAAACCTTGGCAATTTCGCCGAACCCGTCTTTGTCCGCAATTTTAGCAAAGTCCGGATACATTTTAGTGTTTTCGTAATGCTCCCCTGCCGCCGCTTCTTTCAGATTCTCAAGTGTGTTGCCGATGACACCTGCGGGAAATGCTGCGGTAATTTCCACCTCGCCGCCTCTTAGGAACTTGAACTCGCGCTTGGCGTGTTCTTTTTCCTGGCTGGCGGTTTCTTCAAAGATTGCGGCAATCTGCTCGTAGCCCTCTTTTCGGGCCTGGCCGGCAAAATATGTATAACGGTTCCTCGCCTGAGACTCGCCTGCGAATGCAGTCAACAGGTTCTTTTCAGTCTGACTTCCTTTAAGCTCCATAACAACCCTCTCTTTCTTAAAGCTCTGATTACCCGCCCATAGGCGAGGTCTCGCCAAAGGCGGACACTGATTTATGCTGATTACATAGATAATAAATAATAAAGCATAAATAATAAATCATAAATCAAAAATAAAAAGGCGGGTCAATAATCCTTTTGCCTAATTATTGGCTAACCAGAGAACATCATAGGAACAGTTGACAATAAGAGCACGAAGGCGTAAATTGATTGATGACTGATTATTGACGATTAAAAAGCGGCGATAGCCGTCCCGACAAATTATCAATTATCAATAATCAATAAAAAATGAGAGCGCGCCCGTAGCTCAGTAGGATAGAGCATCGGTTTCCTAAACCGAAGGTCACAGGTTCGAATCCTGTCGGGCGTAGTCAGTGGTTTTGGGCAAACGCACCCCCCGAAATAAATGGCTGATTCATACCGGAGCAGGAACGCAGGTTAAAACTTACTTTAATTTGATTGGCAGGCCCTTCTCACGAGCTTTAGCCATAAACAACTCTAACTCTTCCAGTAAAAGTTGCATCTGCTGGCTGTTTTCAAGCATATTTTCATACAATCGCCCGTCATTTATGAACTTGCCGGCGGTACCCTGGCCGTTGTTTATCTTCTCTAAAATCAGCCGCAACTCCGCCGATGTTTTACTTATTTCCTCGCTTGTCTTAACCCCGCAAGCGAGGAATTTTTGAAGTTCTTCCAATGTATGCGTAGCTTGTTTTGATACGTCGGACAAATTAGCCAGGATTGCCTTGATATTTTCTTTGTTTGCCTTGTCACCAACGATATCATTGGCGTTGTTTATAAAAGCGCTGAGGCTGTTAACCATCTCTTCCAGTTTTTTCTGGCTTTCTTCCGGGAAAAACTCGCTGGTCATACCTGTCGAGCCCTGCAGCAGCATTTCATTGACCAGGAACTTTGTTTCCGGCCGGTTTGGGTCACGCGGCGTCAAAGGCAAAGTAGGGTTAACTGAAAGCTCGATGTAACTGCTGCCCAACCCCCGTGCCATCAATTTCACTTCAACATTGGAGGGTATATTGACGTATTTTTTATTGATACTAAGAACGACCACCGTTTGATGATATTCCAGACCGGTATTCAAATCCTTGCGTATTTGAGGAGGCATAATTTTTGTTACGCTGCCGATTGGATAGCCGCAAAAGTTGACGGGAGTGTCCTTCAGTGCTCCAGGTGCTGTGGGGAACTGAACAAACACTTGAAACGAACTGAGTTTGCTGACAGCTGTGGGGAGATCGTTAAACATAAATATAAGCCATATAAGCGCACAAATGGCTACTACCACAAAAGTGCCTACGATAATATTGCGTTTTCTCTGTGCGGTTTCGTAATCACTCACTTTTTGCTCCCTTTCAAATCGGTTCGACCTTCCAGAAACAATTCTCTTATAGCACGCAGAGGATAGCCGCTTTCGTTGAGTTTTTTTATCAGTTTAATTCGCTCTATTGTTTTTTCGTCAAACAGCCGTCTGCCAGTCGGCGTAACCTCCGTAGGCTCAAGCAAACCGACCATTAAATAATATTGCAAAGATTGCCGGGAAATGCCAGCTTTTTTTGCAGCTTTACCTATAGATGTTGACTTGCTCTTCTGACTCAAAACTTACCCTCATATATACTTTTAATACCTTTGCCCCGGCGAAAACCGCAAATTACCCGATTTTCCCAACTGCAGCGGCTACCAGAGCAAGAAACGAGGCGTTTACCTGCTCGAATATGGGATATTTGACATTTTCCCTGTTTACTTTTTTATCATTTATATTTTTCGACCGTTTAGGAGAAATCATAAGCACGTAATCAAAACCCGCTGGAATCTTGTCCTGGTTTTGCCGAAAGGCAGCCCTTAACAATCGTTTTAGTCGGTTACGCATAACCGCATTTCCGCAGGATTTACCGACAGATATTCCACATCGCGGATAGCTACAATCATTTGTGGAAACAAAAAGGACCAGAAAGCCATTGGTAAAGCGTCTATTGCTGTCAAATACAGCTTTGAACTGTCTGTTAGTGAGAAGCCTTTTAGATTTAGGAAAAGCAAAGCGCATCGAAATTCCACCACAGAATATCAGACTGTTAACTATAATATCGGCTTTTTTAAACGGCGAGAACAGTTTAGCTATCGGGCCGCACATCTTTTCTGAATGGCGGGGCCGGCGGATTTTCTTAGTTACAGAAATTGCATACCGGATTGTCCGCCCGAGCATATTACTTTTAACAAAGATAAGAATTATAGCACGCCTGTAATGCAGGGTCAAAAAGTGTGCTTATGGCGTTAAAGTCACAAGTTTGCGGACTTTAGTTTTGATTTATGGCATAAATGACGTATACTATCTGCATCAGACTCCAATTTTTCAGGACAAAAATAAGATGTTTCTTAAAAACTACCAGTTAAGTTTGCGGCTTGTATTTATTATTTTCACAATTGTATTTACCGCAACGCTAACTTTGCCGGGATGTAAAAAACAACCGGCCGAGCAAGCCCAGATAGAAGATAATCGCAACAAACCCTCGCTATCTGCACCAAGCGTCGAAAGTCCCAATAAAGCTGCAAAGCCAGGAACTGATATTATCACCAGCCCAAAGACAAGTCTGGAAAGTATAGTCAGGGCGGCAAGAACTTGGGTGCCTGCTTATACTTCCTGGTTTGGCCAAAAGGCGCCGGATTTTACCTTGACCGATATCGACGGCAAAGAGCACAAATTAAGCGATTACCGCGGCAAGGCCGTTTTAATTATTTTCTGGGCAAGCTGGTGCGGTCCCTGCAAAATAGAAATCCCGCATCTGGTTGCCTTGCGAAATCTCATCGGCGAGGACAAGTTGGCAATGCTGGCAATATCTTATAAAAGCACATTCCCCCCGGAAACCACTGAAAAGGTCAAAGGCTTTGTGAAACGGAACAAAATTAACTATACGGTCTTTTCCGTTGATGGCAGCACACTGCCGTTGCCTTTCAGCCGCATAACCGGGATTCCCTGCAACTTTTTTATCGATTCCGAAGGTAAAATAAAGCTGGCCACCGAAGGTTTGCTGTCACTGAGCGAAATCAGGGCCATACTGCAGGCGGAATAATCGTAAAAGAACCGGGCCTGCGTTAAAAAACCTTAAAATTTTTCTGGACAATGCCGAATAAGGTAGTTAGAATAAGCGTTTTATATTGAAATTAAGGATAGTAACCTATGGCACATAAAAAGGGACAAGGCTCTACAAGAAACGGCAGAGACAGTAACGCCCAATACAGAGGCATGAAGCTGTTCGGGGGTGAGGTTGTAAAGTCCGGCTCAATTCTCATCCGGCAGTGCGGAACAAAATTTTTCCCCGGCAAAAATGTCGGGATTGGGAGGGATTATACACTTTTTGCCACCAGCGACGGTACAGTCCAGTTCCACGGCCGAAAAGTCGATGTAGTCTGACACTTAGAAAAAACGTATTAGACAAATAAAAGGATGGTTGCACGCCATCCTTTTTTTATATATAAGCACGCAATACGGCATACGAAAATTATGTTTATCGACAATGCAGAAATCTGGGTAAAGGCGGGTGACGGAGGTAACGGATGCGTGAGCTTCCGTCGGGAGAAATACATCCCTAAAGGCGGTCCTGACGGCGGCGACGGAGGAAAGGGAGGCAGCGTCTATTTCGAAGCGGTGGGAGACCTCGACACCTTAATGGATTTTGCCGGTAAACATCACTGGCGCGCAGAAAATGGCCAGCCTGGCTCCGGCACAAACAAACACGGAGCAGATGGCGAAAACCTGATAATAAAAGTTCCTCCTGGTACACTTGTTTACGATGTAGAGCTGAACCTGCTTCTAAAAGACCTTAACGAGGTTGGAATCAAGATTTGTGTTTGTCGCGGCGGAAGAGGGGGAAAAGGCAATAAGGCCTTTGCCACATCTACTAATCAAACCCCAAGATATGCTGAGCCCGGCAAAGAAGGGCAGGAAAGAAACGTCCGGCTGGAATTAAAGCTCATTGCTGACGTTGGTATAGTAGGTATGCCAAATGCAGGAAAGAGCACGCTCATCTCGCGATGCTCGGCTGCAAGGCCGAAAATCGCTGATTACCCATTTACCACGCTTGAGCCGGTGCTCGGTATCGTTGAGCTAAGCGATTTTCGCCGGTTCGTTATGGCTGATATCCCGGGCCTAATTGAGGACTCTCATAAAGGGGCTGGCCTGGGTATTGAATTCTTAAAACATATAGAAAGAACTCGAATAATTGTACACATCCTTGATATAATGCCCGTGGATGGCTCCGAGCCGGCGAAAAATTACAAGGCCATTCGCAACGAACTGAAGCTATATAGCAAGGTCTTGGCTGAAAAACAAGAAGTTATCGTTGCCAATAAAATAGACCTCGACCCGGATGAAAAAGCAGTCAGGCAACTGCGAAAAAAACTGAAGAAAACGATTTTCCCAGTTTCGGCAGTTACCGGAAAAGGAGTAAAAGAATTGGCTGAACTCTTGTGGCAAAAGGTCAAAGAAACAAAAACTGCGTCTGAACGATAAATTATGAACGTAATCGCAATAGATATCGGCAATACGAATATCGCAATTGGCCTTTACCTCAAGGACGAGGAGCAGTTTATTAAATCTATACCAGGCCAATCGCGTAGAGAACTTACAAACTGCCTCGAATCGGCGTGGCAAAAAATCCCTATTGTCAAAAGCTCCAAAGAAAAAAAACGCAACGGCGTAATCGTTGTCAGCAGTGTCAAGCCAGCCTGGACCAAATTTATCCAGCAAATAGTAAAGAAAAACCTCGGCGAAAAAATATACATCATAGGTAAGGATGTTCCTTTGCCGATGACCCTTTGGGTAGATGAGCCGGACAAGGTCGGCACCGACAGAGTGGTGTCAGCAGCAGCGGCTTACGCTGTGGTTGAGGACGCGGTAGTTGTTGCTGATTTCGGCACCGCTGTTACCATCGACCTTGTTGACGAAAATGGTATTTTCCAGGGCGGGGTTATCTGCCCTGGTTTTGAGATCAGTGCTAAAGCCCTGAGCGAGAATGCCGCCCAATTGCCGCACATCAAAGTTGCGAAACCCGAAGCCCCGTTCGGGAAAAATACAACCGAGGCCATAAACTGTGGACTGTATTACTCAGCAGTTGCGACATTACAGGAGGTAATCAGGCGTTATGCTGAAAAAATCGGGA
This sequence comes from Sedimentisphaerales bacterium, assembly GCA_049284355.1. Taxonomy (GTDB): domain Bacteria; phylum Planctomycetota; class Phycisphaerae; order Sedimentisphaerales; family Anaerobacaceae; genus CAIYOL01. Next base: position 7,462 of record JBAPXT010000189.1, on the reverse strand, counting down.
AATGGCCGCACACAGTGCTTACCGGCTCCGCCGCCAGGACAATAAAAGACGACTGCGAGTTTATCGATTCTTATGTGCCGAACTTGGTCGTCAAAGGTATCGTCTTAGCATACCGCAAATATATCGGAGAAAAGGAGTAAACCAGCCGAGCTATGAGCGCATTCGCCGCAGTAACAACAGGCAAAGGCATTGGTGCAATAGCTGTTATCCAGGTTTTCGGCGATTTGGTCGAAACTTTCGTAAAAAAGATATTCAATCCCGCAGGGGGCAAACCTGCCGTTTTTAAACCAGGCAAAATCCTGCTCGGCACAATCAGCAACGGCGCCGAGACCATCGACCAGGTTACGATTGGCTGTGAAGGCCACGGCCACTTCGCCATAAACTGTCATGGCAATCCGCTCATCGTCGCCGATATAATGCAATTACTGCAGCGGCAGGGGGTTATACTCCTGACCGCAGAAGAGCTTCTGGCTAAGATTTTCTCTGCGGAAGGAACTGGCAATACAATTGCGCTCGAAGCCAAGCTGACTCTGCTGCGAGCCAAAACCATTCAAGGCACCAAAATAATTGCCAATCAGATTGATGCAGGCCTGACCAAAAAGACAGAAGAATGGCTGCAGAGCACAATATCTCTTGAACAAATTAAAGCCGACGCCGAGCAGATACTTAAAAACAGCAAAGCTGCAAAATTGATTATCTTCGGCTGCACGATAGCCATAGCAGGGCCGCCAAACACCGGCAAAAGCACACTTCTCAATTTTCTCGCTGGAAAGCAAAAGGCAATTGTTACCGATATTGCAGGCACAACCCGTGACTGGGTCAGCGCCGAGTGCCGAATAGGTCCGCTTTCTGTGAGGCTGATTGACACCGCTGGATTGGATGAAAAACTCACATCCATCTCTGAAGACACTATTGACAAAGCATCTCAGCAAAAAAGTGTTGAGATTTTAGATAAGACAGACCTGGTTTTGGTCGTTTTGGATAACAACCAGCCCGCAGAGCCGCTCGACGAGAATCTTATTGAAAAAATCGCCGAAAAAAGAATCGTCGCAGTCTTAAATAAATGTGATTTACCCGCGAGATTTGACGTTGGCAAACTACCGAAAATTTTAGCAAATACCACCAAAATAAGCGCGAAGTTTGGCGATGGAATCGAAAATCTTTATGAGAAAATCCGACAAATATGCAACGTTGACAATTTTGACCTCAAAAGTGCTGTTTGCATAACCGACCGACAGGAAAACCTGTTAAAACAGCTGCAGAAAGCCAAATCCAAACAGCAGGCAGTTTCAATTATAACAGAGTTGTTAAACGGCAGATTGAGTGTATAATCTGCTTCTATGACTGCAGAAACTGAAAAACTGACCCCTGCGATGAAGCAGTTTGCCAAGTTTAAGCAAAAGTATCCTGATTGCATACTGTTCTTTCGGATGGGTGATTTCTATGAGACCTTTTACGAAGACGCCAGGGTCTGCTCGCGGGTTTGCGGCTTAGTTCTGACAAGCCGGAGCAAGGGTGACAACCCCGTCCCCTTGGCCGGGGTGCCATATCACGCCGTCGAAGGGTATCTGAAAAAAATGCTGCAGGCCGGTTACAAAGTCGCAGTCTGCGAGCAGGTCGAAGACCCCAAACTCGCAAAAGGTGTTGTCAAACGTGACATCGTTCGAATCGTTACCCCCGGCACCCTCACCGACGATTGTCTCCTGGATGCCAAGGAAGATAATTTCCTCTGCGCGGTTAATCCGGGAACAAATGCAAAGGTGGCAATCAGCTGGGTCGATATTTCTACCGGCCATTTCTTCGCTCAGGACATACCCGAAAAAAATCTGCTCGATGAGCTGCTTAGACTTAGCCCCGCGGAGTGCCTGCTGCCCGACCGCCGCGGCGAGCTGTTCGAAGCCGAAACAAGAAAGCTGGCCCAGGACATCTCGCATCTGACCGGTGCCATTGTGACCGAACGCCCTGCGTGGTATTTTGACCCGTACCAGGCACAAAAACGGCTCTTAAAACATTTCGGTACCGTCACCCTCGAAGGCTTCGGTATCAGCGACGGAGACAATAACCTCATACCTTCTGCCGGCGCCGTCATCGAATACCTGAACGAAACACAAAAGACAACTCTCAGCCACATCCAGAGTCTGAAAAAAATCAATCGCAAAAATTTTCTGCAAATCGACCAGACCTCCCTGGCGAGCCTCGAAATCCTGCGGACCATTCGTACTGAAAGCGCAAAGGGGACACTGCTGGCCTGCCTCGACGAAACGCTCACACCGATGGGCGGCAGAATGTTCCGAAACTGGCTGTGTATGCCGCTGTGCGACCTCTGCGAAATTGAGCTTCGCCAGAACGCCATCGAAGAGATGCTCAATTCCAATGGCAGGTTGGCAGACATCCGCAAGCTGCTTGCCGACATTGCCGATTTGGAGAGAATCGCCGCTCGCATCAGCACGTTCAGGGCAGCTCCGAGGGATTTGGTGGCCCTCGAAGCCACATTAAGACAGGTCCCGCTGCTGCGGGAGCTTCTCCGGCAATTCAAATCTGACCTCGCTTTACAGTTGGCCCAGAGATGCGACAGTATGGACGAACTCGCCGATTTGCTCCAAACGGCTGTCGAGCCGAACTGCCCTTCACACCTTCGCGATGGCGGCGTGATAAAAAAAGGTTTCAACGAAGAGCTTGACCGCCTGCGCTCAATCTCAAGAGACGGACAAAGCTGGCTGCAAAACTACCAAAAGCAGCAGGCCGAGCGCACCGGTATAAATAATCTGAAAGTCGGCTACAACAAAGTCTTCGGCTATTATATCGAAATAAACCACTCAGCAGCAGACAAAGTCCCCAACGACTACGTCAGAAAGCAGACAATCAAAAACGCAGAACGCTACATTACCGACCAGTTAAAAGAATATGAAACGCAGGCCCTGAGCGCCGACGAAAAGGCATTGGAACTGGAGCTCCATCTCTTTGAGCAAATCCGCGCCCATGCTGCGCAATACATAAGCAGGTTGCAAAACCTCGCCGATACCCTCGCACAGTGCGATTGCCTGACGGCCCTTGCCTACGTAGCCGGGCGGCGAAACTACATCAGGCCAAAAATAACCACCGGCGGCGAACTGATTATAAATGAAGGAAAGCACCCCGTCCTTGCCGAGACCCTCGGTGCCGAATTTGTTCCTAACGATATTGAGCTTGGCGAAAAGGCCGGTGACGTACTTGTTATCACAGGCCCCAATATGTCCGGCAAAAGCACATACATGAGACAAACCGCTCTGCTGGTCATTATGGCTCAGGCCGGCTCTTTTATCCCCGCTAAAGACGCCCAGCTTGGCCTGGTCGATAGAATCTTCACACGAGTCGGTGCTTCCGATGAGCTTGTCCGCGGCCAGTCAACCTTTATGGTCGAGATGACCGAAACCGCAAACATCATCAATAACGCCACTGAAAAATCCCTGGTAATTCTCGACGAGGTCGGCCGCGGCACCAGCACCTACGATGGCCTCGCCCTTGCCTGGGCAATTACCGAACATATCGCAAACAAAATAAAATGCCGGACGCTCTTTGCTACGCATTATCACGAGCTTACCGAATTGGCCGAACTTTTTGCAAATGTCAAAAATTGCAACGTCGCCGTCCGCGAATGGGCCGACGAAGTTGTCTTCCTGCACAAGATTCTCCCCGGCGGAACAGATAAATCTTACGGCATCCACGTCGCAAAACTCGCAGGCGTCCCGAAGACTATTCTTGAAAGGTCTAAAGAAATCCTCGAAGAGCTTGAAAACACCTTCGCCAAAGAAGCCACCGGCCGACGCCTCGCGAAACACAAAACAAAAAAAACGCCGCAGGATATACTCTTCGTCCAGAAACATAAATCCGTCCTGGATAAGCTCGGCGCAACCGATGTCAACAACCTGACCCCGATAGATGCTATTAACTTGCTCAATCAGATAAAAAAGGAAATTGACAAAAACGAATAAGGCCGATATTTTGTAATTATGGCTGAAAATATGGACAACAAAGACACAAACAACCCGGCCGGCAAAAGGGCGAAAATCCTGGCGGGTTTTCTCGCCTCGGCGCTGGATATGGAAGATGAGATCAGCGGCGGCGTCTACAAAGACTATATAGAAGCGAAAAACTGGCCGAAGAATTTGAAGCCGGAAGCATTCCAGAGCATAAGGGAACATCTGAACATCCTTATAGAAGATACACGAAGACACAAAAAAACAATTTCAGGACTGATTGAACAACATGGTCAGGATGATCAATCGAAATAAAGAGAAAATCATCAGCGAGTTTGAAATGATGAAAGACCTTGAGCTGGGCGCCAAGAGCCTCTACATCAAGATTGCCGCCTCGCCTGATGTAAAAGAGCAGCGAATTAAAGACATATTCGCAAAAATAGCGGAAGAAGAGCAGCGTCACGCTGACATCGTCCAGAAAATCATCAATATCGCAACAAGCGCCCTGTAACTTTCAATCGGCGCAATCAAGCAGCTGCCCGATTCCTACAAGAACCCAAATAAGAATAAACGCTGCGAACGTGATAATCATTAAACCCTGGATGGCCCGGTTACGGCTCCTCACTGCGGCAGCGGCTGCACCTGCTGACAATACCGTCAAAAATTACGGCCGCCGGCAGCGAGAAAAACTCGCCCGCGTTCGGCCAATTGCTGAGCTTTGCCGCAATCGTCGCCCACGGCCCGAATAAAATTAACAGAACACCAGCGCCTTGTTGCGACAGCCATTTATAATCATAGCCGCCTTTGAATATGCCGTATATGGCCGAGATACTCATTAGCACGGTATACCACACCGATGGCGTAATCCATAAAATCAGCAGCGCCTTCCAGATTTTAAGCGATGGCTGCCTCTGTAACCTTATGGCTGTCACTCCGGCGAATAACCCCATCAGGATAGTCGGCACAGGTAGAAAGATTGGTATTAAAATGCCAAGGTTAAGATGCGGTCGTATAAATAAAATAAAACCGCCTGCCGCGGCTGTTATTAATACTATCGAAAGGGCCAATCCTATCCTGCCCGAAGCAGTACCTCGCTCGCTAATGCCCGCCGCGAACCCGCTGATTTGAAATACCAATAGCGCGATAATGCTAAGCAGCATTCCTGCCTCTCCCAGCCCATATGGACCCAGGCCCCATATAGTGTGTATCACCGCCGCCGTTAACGACGCCGCTATGATGCCGCCGACACTGGCACATAAGCTGATGCTGACTTTATTTTGCATTACAAATCCCTTTAATTATCGAATCTCGATTCGCGACCTGTATTCTATTATAGCCAGCCTCGTCCGGAAAATCATCAACGTCGCCACCAACGCCCTGTAACTTGTCATCATTCCTGTCCGCCGTGCCCTTCAAAATTGGCTTTGCCCGCCAAACGGAGTGGCGGGTAAATTTGGGTTTGATTGGGTTTGTTTCGCATAATTAACTCTTTTTTGATTGAATTTTCCGCTCAGCGCAGAAAATCTCCGTAGCCGCAGTTTCAGCCACAGAGCGGCTGTGTTAAATTTCAAGGATTTTTTAGAGATATTTTGGGAGTCCATAGACTTTGATTCCTAATCATCGTATTGAGAATAATCAGCAGTTTACGCATGCAGGCGGTAATGACTACCTTGTAAGCTTTACCTTTTTGTTTAAGGCGACTGGCAAGTGTGCGTATGACTGGATTAAAACGACAGGCAGTAAATGCAGCCATGTAGAGCACACTGCGAACATCTTTTCTGCCACCCCAGATATGCGCCTTGCCGTCATATTTTCCCGACGAGCGGTCCCAGTGGGCCAGGCCTGCAAGGGCTGCAATTTCCTGCCGGTTGAGACTGCCAAGTTCGGGCAGATTGGCGATGAGCATTGCACTGGTTTGCGGGCCAACACCTGGAGCGCTTCGAAGGATGCGGTCTTTGTTTTTGAAATTGTCATCAGCATCGATATGTTCTCGGATGAGATGGTCAATTTCGTCGATCTGGAAGTTGAGCGTTTTGATCATTTTCTGAATGCTCTTTTTAACCTTCGGGTGGTGAATCATAAGCAGACGATTAGATTCCTGAGTTCGCAGGTCGTTGAGTTGCCGGCGTCTTCTGACCAGCTCGGCCAGTTCAGTGGTTTGGGGCGTAGAATGCGTTTTAGGTGCAGGTTTGACGATTTGAGCAAATTTGGCCAGAACCTGTGCATCAATGGGGTCGGTCTTTGCCCACTGCCCCATGCCATTGGCGAAATCACGCACTTGCCGCGGATTGACAACGACAACAGGCAGGTTTGCTTCCAGCAGTTCGGCAACAATGGGTCTTTCGTAGCCTCCGGTTGCTTCAAGGACAATAAGAGCGATGTTATGATTTTTGAGGCTTTGACAAAGTTGGCGATAACCATCAGGTGTGTTTGGCAGACAGGTTTTCAGGACAGAGGGGCTGGCTGCAACATTGAAGGTGTCTTTTGCGACATCGATACCGACATAAACTTTTTCAGGCATGGTTTTCTCCCTTACTTGCAAATGCGAGCTCGCAGTTTCACGGCGGCTCAAACGGCTGTTCGGGCTGGTCCCATAGCGGCGGCGAGGTTCCCGCTCTGTGACGGTCTTGGAGACCAGAACACGACCGAACTCTCGTCGCCTGCTGGTGCTTGCTCGGCTCGCTTCGTTCGCCTCGCCAGCACCAGCTTTACCTATGAGACTATTATTAACCATGACTGATGTCAACATACAAGAACACAGAGAAGTAAATTATAAACAGTATTAATTGGTTATTGGTAACTGCTCATTGGTAATTCCCCTAAAGAGTTTCCATTTCAAAAAAAGACATCCTCCCTAAAATTAAACGAACATGCGCGTTTGATGCGAAAATTATGGGGTCTGGGGAGTGAGGTTTTGGCTAAGTACTTAGAGCTAAAGGGATAGAAAAAATTTTGAAAAAATGGATTTTTGATTTTAACCTGTTGTGCTTTTGATTGATAATTTCGTATTGTGTAGTGCGTACCGCGCATTGCGAGGGAGGAATCCGCCAGCGGCGGATAAATTTTTTAAGTAAAGATTGCCCAAGTTAACACCGCCGGTTTGGCGGTAAGGTGTGAAAGTGCGAAGGGTGGGAAGAGTAGGAGAGGTAAAAAATGGGTCCCCTGTTCTTAGCTAAGTAGCAGCACTCGGGGATCTTCGCTGCGCTCCGAGGTCAACGGCGCTGTTATACAGGCAAACGTTCAAAAATATTCGAAAACTTACGAAAACCATACCGAAACTTATGAAAACAGCACCCAAATTTACAAAAACTACACCTAAACCATATAGAAATATTCAAGAATTTATGGTAGGTAATGCAAACCATTTAACTCGTGGCTCGTGACTCGGGAAGCCGTCGGGGGGCGGTTTTTTTAGGTGCAGGTTGCCTAAGTTAACAGAGATTTTTTTTGACCGAGGGGGACGCTGAGAGAGGAAAATCAAAGATCAAAGTGCGAAAGTCAACGAC
>JBAPXT010000188.1:0-4383 GCA_049284355.1 Sedimentisphaerales bacterium | reverse complement strand
TCCCTTAAGACTGCTATAATCTGCTCCTGATTGAATCTTGTGCCACGCATTGTGTGCCTCCTTTTTTCGGGTTCTAACATGCTGGCATTCTAATTGCAAGTGGCACAGTTTTTGGGGGTAAGGTCATAAGAGGTAAGCAATTGAAAGTCACTGAAAATTTGGTTAAGGAATTTTACTGGGAAGATAAAGTTTGTGCTTAAAGTTGTGGTTAAAAATAAGGGTGCCAACAGAACAATTTGTTGAAATTGAAATAATTTTTAAGTTAGAACACGATTTTACTAAAGGGAGTTAAATGCCGATTATGAAAACTTTTGCACAAGCCATTTCCTGCCGATTGACCGACGAATGGGATGGATCTTCTGAATTTCCTGAAGATGCAATATTATTGCGCCAAATCCTTGAGAAATTATTAACAGAGAATCCGGAAGACTGCAAGAAGCTAATAGGAACTGGCGTAATTGAGGATGATTATATGGAGAATCTTTCATAAATAAAGGTTGGGCGAGTCATGTGTTTGAACGACATCTTCAAATACCCATCAATTCGGCGCAGTCGCCTAATTTTGGTTCATGGGAATTAAAATCGATTCCGCTTAAATACAAAAAGGACGAAAAACTTGCCTTCAAAGAAACTATGGCTATCACAATGATTGATCCTGTAAACGTATGTGAAATGGAATTTGAAAAAAGCCATTTACTTGCAAAGCTTAAGAAAATAGTTGTTGTGGCAAGAACAGTCGGAAAAAATGTTGATGAACCAAGTTATATGCATTCTGTTACTGGATTTGATTTGTCTGATGAATTATACAATGCAGTGAAGGCGGACTATGATCTTGTCCGAAATACTTTGCTCGATCCTGATAAAGGATTTAACGCTTTGACCGGCAAGATGGGATATTACATTCAACCCCGAACAAAAGGTGCCGGGCATGGTTCCACATCAAGGGCCTTTTACGCAAGGCCGAGGTTTTTAGCTGAATTTATAAAATTATAGCGATTGTTCGAACCCACTATTCGAATAGCGTATCGTTTATTCTCGCGGGGATTAAAAAATCAATCAAAAGCGCAGCAGGTTAAGAGTAAAAAGAAATTTTGCTGTTGCGTCCTCTCGTAGCGAAGCGCAGATCCCAGAATTCCTCTATCTGGGACCCAGTTCTTTCCCATCCCCTGAACCCCAAACCCTATCCCCTATTTTCTCTTGACTTTTCCTCGAAAATATGTTAAAATACCCCCAGTTTATCAGTGGATAAACGCATATCGCCCAGCAGGGCACGTCTTCAGGCCAACAGGCCAAATCAAATAATTCATTAAAAATGGTTTCGACTTTTATGCTTGCTGTATTCTGAGTTCTGTACTTTGAATTCTGTATTCTGTTTTTTCTCTTTTGTCCGCCTTCGGCGGAAGCGCTTGTTTTCTGCGCTGAGCGGAAAAATCAATCAAAATGAAGGCAATTTCACCAAACAAAGCCAACCTGTAGTGAGCTTGTCGAACCTATCTTGAGGGATACCAGCAATGGCAAACAGATTGCAATTCCGGGGTTTGACACTATAATCTCCTCTATGTTTAAGAATGTTTCCATAATCGGCGATGGTGCGATGGGCACTGTTTTGGCTATGCTGCTCTGCGAAAAAGCATCAACCGCAGAGTTCGCAAAGACCGCAGAGGAAAAATCAAAGCCAAACGATATACGCAATACGCAATACGCAATACGAGTTAAGATGTGGGGTTATGACCGTGAGCAGTTAAAACAGATAGAATCAAACCGTGAGAACAAAAAATTTCTGCCCGGTTACAAACTGCCCGAAACCCTGGTGTTCGAGAGCGATGATAAGCGCATAATGGCCGGTGCCGATTTGATTGTATCGGCTGTGCCGTGTCAATTTATGCGTGAGATTTGGGACAGACTAAAAGACTATGTTCCTAAGGGCATTCCTATTGTCTCGGTAACCAAGGGTATTGAGAATGATACGTCGCTGCGCCCGAGTCAGATTCTCGCCGATGTGCTGGGCGAGGGGGTCAGATGTGTCGTATTAAGCGGCCCTACTATTTCCGATGAATTAGCAAGAAGACTTCCGGCAACGGCTGCAGTTGCCTGCAGCGACGAGAAATTAGCTAAAGAAATCCAATACACCTTTTCAACTCAGTGGCTGCGTATTTATACTAACACCGACATCGTCGGCGTTGAGTTAGCTGGTGCGATGAAGAATGTTATAGCCATCGCCGCGGGAATTGTAGACGGGATGGGTATAGGCAATAACGCAAAGGCGGCTCTTTTGAGCAGGGGACTGGCCGAGATAACCCGTCTGGGGACTACCTGCGGAGCAAGGCCACAGACATTTGCGGGATTAACAGGCCTGGGTGATTTAGTAACAACCTGCATTTCTCCCATGGGCAGAAACCGCTCGTTCGGTGAAAGAATTGGTAAGGGCCAAACCGTAGAGCAAGCCCAGCAAGCTACTGAATCAGTTATTGAGGGTATTGCTACCTGCAAATCTGTCTTTATTCTCGGACAGCAATATAATGTCGAGATGCCGATTACCCGCGCTGTTTATGAGGTACTGTTCGAGGGTAAATCGGTACAAACAGCAATCGCTGATTTAATGAAACGCCAGCTCAAAGCTGAATAAGCCCTTTTTTAAGAACTGAAAACAGGCGCAGAAACTGTCCTATAAAATTTGCTCTTTCCTTCCTTTAAAAATCCGGCAAAAATTTTTCGAGTTTTCGGACGTGCAACAGGTAAAAGTCAATGAGCCGGTGGAAAATCCATTTAAGAATGATAGATATTTCTGGCAACCTAAAGGAAAAGTCCGATATTAACGCCGAAATTATGAGGTAACAGCAGCCGAGATAACAAATAAAAAACGTGCAGCAGACACAAGCAACCATCGATAATTGACGATAGAATCCTCTATGAGTGAGATTCAATAAGCGGAAAGGATAACCCACGAAACCCAAAACCTAACCTACTTAGATTGAGGCAGCGGTGTCCGTTCGTTAAAAGGTGATTGTGATATGACACGTGTAAAAACTATACTAACAGAAGCAATAAAGAAAAAAGCAAGTGATGTGCACATCAATGTCGGGATGCCGCCTGTATACCGGAAAAATACGGAACTGGTCGAAATGGATTTCCCTGCAGTCAGTAACGAAGATGTAAAGGAAATGGTTATTGAAATGGTTGGGCCAGACAGGTTCAAAAAACTTGAAGAAAAGAAGGACCTTGATTTCTCGACAACCATCGATGGCGGCCATCGGTTCCGCGTTAATGCTCATTATCAGCGTGAGACGATTGCAATTTCGTTCAGAGTAATTCCAAAGCATATTCCTTCAATAGACGATTTGAATCTGCCGCCGATAGCCAAAGGGTTAACTGACCTGCCGAGAGGATTAGTGTTAGTGACAGGCCATACCGGTTCAGGCAAAAGCACGACACTGGCTGCAATGGTAGGTTTGATAAACAAAAAATACAAAAAACGCATAGTTACGCTGGAAGACCCTATCGAATATCTGCTGGAAAATGACAAGAGTATGATAGAACAGCGTGAAGTCGGTTTTGACTGTCCGGACTTTGCATCTGGCCTGCGGCATGCGTTACGGCAGGACCCCAATATTATTATGGTTGGTGAAATGCGAGACCTCGAAACCACGAGTTCGACAATTACCGCCGCAGAGACCGGCCATCTTGTCTTTAGTACGCTGCATACGATAAATGCTTCTCAGACCATCGAGCGTATTATAGATATCTATCCTGCAAATCAGCAGGACCAGATTCGAACAATGTTGGCCAATACACTGCAGGCTGTTATCTCACAGACACTATTCAGGCGGGTAGATGTACCGGGAATGGTGCCGTGCACAGAAATTTTGTTATGTACCGTAGCGGTAAGAAACTGTATTCGTGAAAACAGAATCTACGAAATACCCAATATCATTGAGACATCCCGCCGACTTGGTATGCAGAATATAGATAACAGCATTGCTGATATGTATTCCAAAGGTTTCCTGGACAGAAACGAAGCAATTATGCGGTCGACTAATCCTGGGAAGATGGAGAAGTCGCTTGCGCCTATGGAAAAGTTCGAAGTTGTCCAGCCGCCTGCGGTTCCCACTTCGTGATAACTCACTTTAATATCTACCTTTACATTCGCCGGCAGAATCCCTGATGGGACAACGGTATAGTTTTACAACAAAATTCTTGCTTTTCTTTGTGCATTTAACGATAGTATAAAGGCCTAAAGGGCGGTTAGCTCAGCTGGTTAGAGCGCCTGCTCGACACGCAGGAGGTCGTTGGTTCGAGCCCAATACCGCCCATTATCATAAGCCCTTGTAAGTAGAATGGTGGGCTGATAATCGGCCCTGCATATCACGTGCAGCTCAATACGCT
>JBAPXT010000187.1:0-13255 GCA_049284355.1 Sedimentisphaerales bacterium | reverse complement strand
GATATATCCCGTCTTGCCAAAAACCTTGCCCTTGTATTTTTCTTCTTTGAAATATCTGCTGACTGTCCCGTCTATCCCCCCCGTCGCAAGCGAATTTTTATAAAGCTCCCAGTTCTTGCCTTTGTAGACATCTAACAGCACTTTTGTAAGGGCATTCGCACTGAGTTTATTTCCCCTGCTCAGCCCGCTCCCGTCGTCGATATAAAATTCTCCGCTTCCAATCCCAAGTCCCAGCAGATACTCACTGATTAATTTTCGCCCCCCTGCCCAACTGCCGTTTTTGCCGTCCGCTGTTGCCTTCGCTGCAATGGTTTTAAGAAGCGATTCCGCTGCCAGACCGAGACTTCTCTTGTTGCAGCGGGCCAGACAATCGGTTATTGGCGTGCTGTATTCAGCAATTTCTTTAAAATTGCAATCTCCAGGCTCCTGCTTTTCAAGTATTTGCCCGTCCACTTTAATTCCCGCCCTGGCTAAATTCTCTCGCAGCAAAAATCCAAAAAACTCAGCGGGTTTTTCTATCGCAACATCGAACGGCCCCTCCTGCTTTTCACATTTGCCTTTTATGCTGATACTGTTCGGTTTCTGATTGCGATATGCCCCTACCGCGCTTTTACCTTTCTGGATTGGTGTTACCTCATTGATTATATTTATAAAGCCGGTTTCCGGCTCGATGCTAATTGCCACATTGCCGCCGATATTCTTAACTGTTGCCGCAATGCAGTTGTCATTGTAATTGAGGCCGCTTACTTCGCAGGCGTACCACTGGTTTAGCTGTTCCTTCGGCCAGTTCGGATGCACCCATTCATTATCGAATATACTGTCGTCGACGATGATGTCCTTGATGGCTGTTATATTATTTTGTTTCAGCGCCTTTGCTATATCTTTAAATATCCACCCGGTCTCTCTATTGTATTTAGCGTTCGTAACTGCGTCGCCCAATAGTGGGTCCCCGCCCCCTATTACTACCAGCGTATCGCCGCAAAGACCGACCTTTGTCTTAAACTCGTAACCCGGCCCTAAGTATTTCAATGCCGCCGCGGTGGTAATTACCTTCATATTTGAAGCCGGCACCCTCGTTTCTTGCGCATTATGGCTGTACACCACCTCGCCCGAATCCGCTTTTACAATGGCAATGGAGTATTGAACGCCTTTCTGCGAAGATTGATTGATAATACCGTCGACTCGCTCTGCCAGCCCCGCCGAAGCGACGCTGACAAAACCGACGCTGAATATTGTCACAGCTAATAATTTTCTAATTTGAACCTTCATAATGAGGCAGTTTATTACCAAAAATACTTACACAATTCAAGCAGAATGATAAATTGCGATAAATAAAAACAGGGCTGGGAGCGGAGGGAGAGGGAAAAAGCGATATAACCCAGCCCTGATGTTTGAACTGCACACTTTTACCGTTACCATCCGAATTTGTCAAGTAAAAAAATAAGTTCCGACTTGCCGGAACTTTCCTTCTCATTTAGCCCCCCGAGCATTGTCGAAAGGCAGGAGTATTACCTATTCTTTTGGCAGGATGCCAGCAAACCTTTCAGCTTCACTGCGGATTACGTCATCCTTGTCATTGAGAAACTTTGCCACCATCTTGGGAGCGGCGTCCTCAAGCAGGTAAATCGCTTGAAGGCGGACATCGGTGGGATTGCCCTCAGCCAATTTTGCCAAAAGTTGTTTGACTTGTAAGTCGTGGTCAATGGCCTCGTCGGGCGTCAGCTTTTCTGCCTTGCTTACCTCGGGAGCGGTCTCATCAGATGCTTCCGTATGGGCCAAACCGTCTTCTTCGATGATGTCTGCGTCTGCTTTCCTGTCACCGTGATATCGCAAAATATCCTGTGCTTTACGTGCAAGCACTTCCTCCGGAAAAGGCAGTATTTCGCCGTTCTGCCCATGAACTTCCGGATTGTTGTCGTACAAACCGTCGCTATCAGCACGGTCCGACTCCGGTTCATCGATTGTCTTGGCCGGAACAACCGACCGGTCTCCTCGGCCAATCTGCACATTGCCTCTGTTATCAGGCCCGGATAAGTCCCCGGACGGCCCACTGTCCGTTTTAGATACGGGGTTTGCATAGGCGGCAGGTTTAGGTTTAGATAAGGATGTGTCTGGGCGACTATCGGGTGTTTTAGCAGTGCCGTTGTTGTGCCTGTCGGGATTGTTGTCCGAAACAAGCACATCGCTTTTCGTCTCGGGGATGCTGTTGTTGCGCTCGTCATACCCGTTAGGATTACCCGAAACACGCGCATCGCTGTTCGTTATATGGCGATGGTGTGCCAATGGTCTTTGCGCCGCACCGCCTTGACTTTCCCGCCCGCGCAATACCATTTTTAATACGGATAAAGAAAGCAGGGCAGCAACAAGCAAGCATCCAATAAAAATAAGATGTGTTTTTTTCATTGTTTTTTCAGCAGACAAAACATAATCCTGTGGCGGAGGAAAATCTCCGCCACAGGCATTATGGAAATCTAAACTTTAAGGCAGACCTACCCAGTCATACGGGTCAGGCTTGGGACGGTCGTAATTCAGTGATTGGACTCTCCACCTGTATAGCGAGCCAATCGTATGTCCTGATACTTTCACATCAAGAATCTCCGCCGTTGGGTCCTTCGCCGGAGGTTTAACCGTTAACTTTTTCCAGCACTTATAGACGCATTTTTTCGTATCATACTTGTAAATCTCCATAGCGTATGAGCTGGCATTGACTGCCGAATTGAATTGGTAATGAATCACTTTGTCATTGGCATCATCTGCAGTAAAAGCGCTGGCTGGTGTCAACTGCACAGGGGCAGAAGGCTCCACCTCAACACGTGTAAATTCAGTCCAGTCTGTTTCCATCAGTGTTGCGCCTTTTATCGTTCGCGATGCGCCGGATGGCAGCATTAATGGTCCCGCGCTGTACACATAACCAAGACGCCATCGATAGTTACCCTGCGGGAAAATCTTAGTAGGCTTCCATGAAGTAGCGTCCTTGGCCAGTTTGACTTTCAGATAATTCTTCCAGTTAGTAGACGTGTTGGGGTCACTATCGACCTTCAATTTCTGGATTTCAAGCAGTATATTTTTGGCAGGAGGCCCCATAGACTCCGATGGCGGAGTAAATGTAAATACCGGCATGAACGACGTCGTATCGCCGCGCGGGAACCGAGGCGTTGCGGTAAATTCATCAATCACATCTGACATCGCATCTGCTGCACCACCATAGTCGACATACCGTGTGCTGCCGCCTGTAGCGGCCGCCAGGGCACCGAATTGCGCTTCGGCGTCCGTATCGTAAATGGCTAACGCATGGATTGCTACCTTGTTCGGCTCCGCCGCCCAGAAAGCAAGAACATCTGCAAACGAATATCCACCATCCCAGGGTTCTGGGTCATGACCCGGTGCATCTCCCATCAGAATAATGCGTCGCTCGGCATCCTTTCTCCATCCGCCAATTTCCGTGCCGGACATTGTGCGGATGACGGCGGAGAAAACCGCTTCAGGCCAATCCATGCCGTTACCAATAGTAATGGCATTAATCGCGTCCTTTGCCGTGTTGGCATCGGTTGTAAATGTTGTGTCCACATTGGTAATATAGTCCACCCCTAACTCGCCGCACTCCGCACACTCAGGATTGTCGCGATAATCAACAACCGCGATGCGCAGGTCCTTATAATTCTCTGTTAACCCGTCAATCAAAGTCAGCGATAAGGCCTTTACGTCATCAATGTCATCTGTCATACTTCCTGTTGAATCTATGAGAAAACAAAGGTCTAACGAACGCCCTGTTTTAAGCGTCTGCGACCAGCGGTTTCCTATTATCACAGAGCCGGAGTAAGTTCCGTTAGGATCGAACATATCGTCGTAACCCACGATATAATTCACCCCGTCACAGTTGGCATTCGGCTCATCGTTCTCTGGCCAGGGGTCATTTAATGAAATTATAGCGCCGTCACTATCATAGCCGCGAAGTACAATTATGTGGCCGCCGACGTCTTTGGCCTTCTTCAGCCAGCGTATCAGCAAAATTGCCGGCCGGTTGCCGTCAATCTCTTCTACTATCTGAGCTTCGGTTAAAGCGGCAGCCACAAAGGCTGAATACACAGGACCGAAATTGGTCAAAACCAGCGCACATCCTTTCCTGTTATAGGGTGTGGCAGGCGGTGGTGTACCTGTTGGGGCCGCAAGAGGGCCTACGATAGCTGACGAAAGATGATTGGGAACATTGTAACCGTCAACAGCCCAATCCGCAATCTCCTCCTGAGTGTGGTCATGTCCATAATATTCCAGCACCATTTGGCTGGATGCATCCCAGCACCAATTGTCCATGTGCTGCCCATGCAATGGAACATCAAGCGTGCCGGCCTGACTTGACGCCGCCCATAAAAAGGCAATCACTAATGTAGCCAGTATCCTACTTTTCATATTTCGTTCTCCTTAACTTTAATTGTTTTTTATTTCTATTACCCGTTGAGCAGCATTACCAGGCTACTTAATGCTGTCCAGCGGCACATCATTCGTGTCTTTATTTTCTTTCCAGAAATGTTTTAAAGACTCCAAAACAGGCCCCGCCGCAGTTATTGCTTTCCAGTCTGTCGGTGGAGCAAAATGCTGGCCTTCCCCCAGCGATACGCCTGTAACAGGGGTCAAGTTGGGCTTGTCGGCATGTAATGCAATAAAGAAAAAAGAGCGTGGCTGAATACAGGAAACCAGCTTGAACCCGTCGCCATCCTTCGATGCCCACGTCTTTCGAATCCCCTGTAACGATGCTGCAAGATAAGGGTTGCCGAGGTAAGTTCCACCCCATCCGCTCTTCCGCAATCGGACGCCAAACAGCGTGCGATACTCCTTTTTCACTTGAACGGGATATATCCACTCGCCTACCGGCTCAACGGCCGCTGCCAGTCCCCCTTCTCCTGAAATTTTTCCGACGATGTCCTCGTCGATACCATAAACAAGTATGGGTTCTGCGAGCGATACGTCATTCTGTTCATCGTCGGCCTTGAATCCGTAATCTGCTTTCCGCGACCACGCCGCCTTAAGGAAGCGGGGGAAATCCCTCTTGGCGGCTGAAGTAGCTGCGTTAACATCATATAGTATATCTTCAGTTTTTGAAGAATCGGCTTTTTGCGTTTTCTTCGTTTTTGTGGAGCTGCATGCCGGTGTGCTAATCAGCAGCAATCCTGTGGAGAATGCTATAAAAATTGCGAGTAATAACCATCCGTGGTATGAATAATTCCGACCGGCGTTCCTTCTGTATGGCATATCGGCGTACTTCCAATCCTTACTATGTCGCATTATGCTACAAAAAGCACTGTCAAATTACAAGTGTTTTCTATGTAAAATCTTGTATTTTTTATATTATTTTTCGAGACGGTTCTATGGATAGCTTTATGGTAAGGACGCCCTGCGGCTGGAGATTTCTTCCTCTTCCGGCTTTCTCCCTCACCGTGGCAATCTCTTTCCCCTATCGACTAACATTGCCGCGAAGAAGTTGTTGACGGGACAGGGTGGTCTTGGTATAGTTTCAGAGTCTTCCCATAGACAGTTAAGGAATAGGAGGATACATGGATGTGTAAAATAAATGCCAGCAAAATACCTGCAATAGTGGCTTTATTATTGTCTTTTTTCATTTTTCCCAATTCCGTACAGGCCAAATACTCCGGCGGCTCAGGTGACCCGAACGACCCCTACCAACTCGCCAATTCTGCCGACCTGCTGACCATGGCGGCGGATGCAAACGACTACAGTAAACATTTTGTCCTTACGGCAGACATTAACCTTACCTCTTATAGCTTCACTACCGCTGTCATTGCGCCCGATACGAATAACTCAGACTATTCTTTTGAAGGGACTGCCTTCACCGGCGTCTTCGACGGCAATGGCCATAAAATCAGCAATTTGACAATAGATACCAATGGCGCTGGAAACAATTATTTAGGTCTGTTTGGGTACACTTCCAGCGGCCAGATAAAGAATCTAAGGCTCGAAGATGTCAACATCGCTGGTGATGATAATTCAATCTTCCTTGGCGGGTTGGTGGGATTAAACGATGCCAGTATCAGTAACTGCCGTTCGACAGGCACTGTTACCGGCGGGGGCGATTCGGAGTACATAGGCGGGTTGGTGGGATATAACGATAATCTATGTAGTATTAGCTATTGCCACTCGACAGGCGCTGTCACTGGCGGAGATAATTCAGACTACCTCGGCGGGCTGGCAGGAATAAACGGCGGCAACATCACCGAGTGTTATTCGACAGGCACCGTCACAAGCGGAGATAATTCATCCCACCTCGGCGGATTAGCGGGACTGAACGGCATCAACGGCAACACCAGCAATTGTTATTCGACAGGCGCCGTCACCGGCGGAGATAATTCAAGCTGGCTCGGCGGGCTGATGGGATATAACAACGACGGTAACATCAGCAACTGCTACTCGATGGGCGCTGTCAGCGGTGGAGATGGCTCATCGTTTCTCGGCGGGCTGGCGGGATATAATAGTCCCAGCGGCAGTATCAGCAATTGCTATGCGAAAGGCATTATTAGCGGTAGCGGCTTATTTTATTTTGGCGGATTAGTAGGGTATAACAACAGCGGCGCCATCAGCAGTTGCTATTTCCTTGACACCGGGCCTGATGCTAATAACGGAGTCGGGACAATGCTGGCGGACAAACAGATGAAACAGCAAAGCAGTTTCATCGGCTGGGACTTCGTCGGCGAGACAATCAACGGGCCGAATGACATCTGGTGGATAAACAAAGGCGTCAGCTATCCCAAACTCTTCTGGCAGTTGAACGTTACCAAATGCACCGTTACCGCAGGCAGCAAGGACTACAGCGACAAGATTTCCTTTTCAGGGACGATGTGTGCCAAAGCCGGTGACTTCAACGACGCCGATGCTGTTGTCAGGGTTACTATTAACTCAGACGATATAGTCAGTCCCTGCGTTCAGACATTCCTCGTCGACGCCAGTACCTTTAAGAAAGGCAAATACAATTATTCGAAAACCATAAACGGCGTAAAAAAGTCTTTTACATACGATGTGAAAACTCACAAATTCGCATTTTCAGCAAGTAATCTTGACTTGTCGGGACTTGGCTGTCCGGTAACTATCGAGATTGAAATCGGAAATTTCATCGCAACAGCCGAAATTGACGAAGCGATAGTCAACGGCCCGAAGGTGCCGATACCTATACAACTAATGATGGGGGTCAGGAATACCCTTAGGGTCGACAAGTGCCAGGTCAAGCACGGCTCAGAACCGAACACTGACCAGTTTTCGGTCAAAGGCGGCTTCGCGTTTGAAAATCAACGCCTGAATATGGCCGCCAAGGACCTTGTCGTTACTTTGGGCACACAGACCTTTACCATTCCTGCGGGCAGTTTCAAGACTGGCAAGGGGAAATTCACCTGCTCAAAAGCCCATGTGGATGAAGGCGGTATTGCCGATGCCGCGTTTAACTTCAATATGTGTTCTTTCATACTGGCAATAAAAAACACGAGTACGATTACGGCAGACAGCCCCTTTAATTTCCTTGTCGCAGAAGCTAATTCTATGCTCGATGGTGCCGTGACCTACGACGGAACGTTCCCTCCGTTGAGTAGCATCGATTATCCGACGAAGGACGGTAATACGCTGACACTGACGGTGGCCTATGCCGGATTTGTGGTCCTTGATGTAAACTCCGACGCTGATGTGGAGACCGTCTTGGACGCCATTGAAGCAAATGGCGGCGCAGTTGTGGCTGCGCTCCCCGCTGCGGGACTTTATCTTGTCCAGGTTACCGTCGGTCAGGAGGCCGCGTTTTTGACGGAAATGTATGACTACCCTTGGGTTGAAGACGGCTCGCCCGCCTCACCGGCAGTACAGGGAGCTGTCAGGGTTTTGGATTGGGATGATCTCAGCAGAACAAGCTTTTGTAGCAAATTTCATATGACGGGCGTAAGTGAAGTGGCTGGCAGGCTGGGGGGGGCGGTGAGTGAAACCGATGTCAGATTGCAAGCAAGCGACATCACCCTATTGTCGCATACACTGCTGTTGCGGATGCAAATGGACGAGATTTCTGGTAACCGAACTGTCTACAACTTGTCTCTCCAGTCTGCCGCCTCAGGAACCGTGGCGTCAAATCTGGACCGGTCTAACTGCACGGATGGTTATTGCCGCACCATTCGGCACCAGCAAATCCTCTTTTATCGCGCATTTCTCAGCGGGATGGAGGAAATGTCGCAAAAGAATCCGGATGTCCTGAACAATGCCGTGGTGACAATCATTGCCGGCAACTCGGGGATGGACTTGGACAATGAAATTGCTGCTCTGAAATACCGCTACCCAAACGCATTCAAACACGTAGTTATTGTGGGTGGAACGGATGCCGCAGGAAACATCGACAACACATTGAGCCATCTTTCCGACAACAGCGGCTTTCCTCCCGACATGGTGTATGCCCGAGGCCGGGGTGTTCACGTTGGAACCAGCTTGTGTGACGGAACGTCCTTCGCAGGCCCGGAGGTTAGTGCCGTGCTGGACTACATCTGGAAACAAAATCCGTTCATGACTTCTGATAAGGTTGTGGAGATATTCAGGAATGTGGTTTATGAACAAGGCAGTGATAACAAAGTCCCTCAGGATGCCAACGGCAGGACGACAACCGGCTTCTTGGACCTGGCAACCGAGATGGCAAGGGCGGTTCCTCCTCCGCCGTCTTGTATCTATTTGATATCACCCGCCGCCGCATCCTTTGGGTCAGACGGTGGCAGCGGCAGCATGACGGTGACGACTTTAAGCGACTGCCCTTGGACGGCGGTCAGTAACAATAGCTGGATTACGGCTGGCTCCTCTGGTGGTAACGGTTTCGGAACGGTCGGATACAGTGTCGCGGCTAACGTCAATAACTTAAGTCGCACAGGGACGCTGACAATTGCTGGAAAAACGTTCACGGTCAATCAGGCAAAACGAATACCGCCGAAATACGTGGGTAGTTTTATTGGTTCGACAACATCAGAATATGGGGCTTGCCAGTTTAATCACAATGTTTCCGGGACAGGAACCATTACTCTTACCGGAAGCACCACCGGGACCTTTAAAGTCGCCGGTACTGACCATATGACCGTCCTCTCCGGAGAGGGATGCAGAGGCAGCACAATGAGTGCCAGCTATTCGGGGCCGCTGACCATTGATGTCGACGGCAAGAGCGTTAGCGCAAGCGTAGTGAATGAGGACGGTACTTCCGCAGATTTCACCGGCACGATTAATGATGATAATACGATAATAACAGGGACCTTAATACTTGATGCCCCTGTTTTTGATAATGGCCCCATTGTAGGGGGGCTGACCCTTAATAAACAATAGTCCCGAATGGCAAGGGGAAAGTTGATTTCACAGATTACAGCAATCTTGCTGATTTTTGGTTCGACAACTGCCTTCCTGATTGGCCGCTGAAGTAGTGGCGGAAATTATCATGGCATAAAATTTATTTTCCCCCGCCGCATTTTTATTTCTCAACAGAGCCATAAGCATCAGCGCCAGGTATTCACTTTTTATATTTTGCTTTGTAATTTTGCATTTTGATTTTTGATTTATTTTCTATCGACTATCGACCAGCGACCAGCGGCTAAACGGCCCCTAACATATTACACCTTATGTACTTACGCTCTTTACTTGCTCGGCAGCAAAATCGTCACCGTCGTCCCCTCACCCACCCGGCTTGTTATATTTATCGCCCCCCCGTTTAATTGTATCAACCTCGCAGCGTGCGCAAGTCCCATCCCTCGTTTTCGTCCCGCCGGCTGATTAGAGAAAAATGGATATGTCGCCTTTTGGAGTGTCTGAGGGTCCATTCCGCAGCCAAGGTCTGCAATCGTCAGTTTTACAAAGCCGCCGCCCTTGTCGGCTGATGCGATAATTTTCACCAGCCCAGTGCTGTCCGCGTATGACTCAACAGAATTGGAAATAACGTTTGCTATTGCCGATGCAATCTGCGCTGAATCGACGAAAACGCTTTTAACATCGCCGGCAACCTCAATCCTGGCATCGATATGCTCTACGCCTGTCTTCTGCGAGGCCAGCTGTATGGCTTCATCGAGTATCTGTCTGTGGTTCGTCCAGCTTGGTCGAGGCTCCGGTGGGCTGGCAAAAGCCATCAGGTCATCGATAATCGCAGATATTTCGCCGGCATTTTGCTGGATTTGTCTTAGGGTTTGCTTCTTTCCTGGGTCGGCCTCGCCTTGGGCGAGCATCTGTGCTCTGCCTGATATGACCGACAGTGGATTATTCAGTTCGTGTGCTGCACCGCCTGCCATCTCAGCCAAAGCGTCCAGAGCATCGGCAGCAACCTGTGGCCCAGCCAGTTGCGGCTGTATGTCAATAGGCCCGGTAAGCGACTGTGCAAACTGCTCCGCAAACCGCTGCTGGCCGGCGCAGGCAAAAGCCAGGCCTAAAACAGCTCCCGCAATAGAAGCCGATGTTCTGACCTTTTCCTCAAACTGTTCCGTTTCCGTCGGATAGTGAAGCTCAAAAACAATCGCTCCGATTGCTTTGCCTCCGGAAAGCAAAGGGGCCAATTTCGTATGGCCCAGGTCGAACTGGACATTTAACTGCTCAAACAGCCAATCGACATAGCCCTGGGCATTAAGAATTGCAAAGCTGTTTGTAATCGCCTGCGGTATCGCCGGTGTTTCAGCTGGTGCGTTTAGTATAATGGTTTTTGTTTGCGATGGGCTTTCCACAACAACGGCTTTGAGATACTGCAAATCAGCAGGAGCAGCTAAATATAAACAAACCAGACCTGTCTGGTAAAACTTCTGCCATCGGACGGCGAAGTTTTCCGCTACGTCAATCGGCTCATCGTTTGAATTTATACTCAGCAGAAATTCTTTTGTAAAATCGAAATGACTTAAGGTGGTTTGCAACTGGCGATTTTCAAGCACCAATTCCATGTTTTTTTGCGATAATTGGGCAGCGACGGCGTGAACAGCATTGCAATACTCGTCGGCGGTAACCGGCGAATCCAGGTCCAAACAATCGGATTTTTGTGCGACCTTCTCAGGAAGGTTGTTGCGGATTTGCTCCAATTGGTCTGGGTTTATCGCCAGTGCCTGTGCTATCTTGTCCACTGAATCGGGCGAGTCGAAACTGCCCGACTGGCCGATACCGCACTGCCGGGCGATTAAATCAGCCAGCTGAACTACCTGGGCGATTTTCGCTTCAGGCATACTTTGAGAGATTAGCTGAATATCGTTGTGGTGGAGCCAGATTGCGAAGGCAATTTGGTTCGGCAGGTGCCACTTTGCAGCTAGGCGTTTGCCGAGGATTGTATGGTCCACGCCGAGGTGCTTCTGCTCAAGTGTTCGGCTGCTGGCTTGCTGTGATTTAGCCTGTTCGACGATACCGGCAAAGCTTCTCGGCATTGTCTCATCGAGTGCAAGCTTTCCAATATCGTGCAGCAGACCAGCCGAATATGCCAGCTGCGAATCCATTTGAGGCGATATGATTTCGGCAATATCCTCAGCACAACAGGCAACGGCAAGACAATGTTCTATAAGCTGTTTTCTGAACGATACCCTGTTCTCGTCCCTGCCAAAGGCCGGATAGACTTTGACAGACAAAAGTGCCTGGCGAACAGCGTGAGCAGGCAGTCTGTCAAGTGCTTGGCGAACTGAGGGGTTTTCGTTAAACCCCTGCTGGTGCATAAGCGAAAGAATCCTGGCGACAAGGGCGGGGTCCGATTCGATTGTTTCAGCCAAAGCTGAGAGCTGGCCTTGTAAAAGATGGGAAAGAAAACGTGCCGCGACGCAAGGCAGGGTCGAAAGACAGTTAAGCCGATGAATAACAAGCTCTACCTGGTGAGCTACTGTTGGGTCAGCGATTTTTCCCGGCATTTAGTTATATCCTTGTATTTAGCTGTTAATATTCAATCACTAACCCGTAATAACCAGCAACTAAACATCATTTAGTAACCCCCCTTTCCCATCGACTTTGCCTGGGACAAGCTCTATTGCATTTGCAGGACAGTGGTAATTTTGCTAATAAGTCCGGCTATATCAAACGGCTTTTTTATGAAGTCCTCGGCACCGGATTTCAGCAACTGGTCGATTTCATCCCGTTTTACAACGCCGCTTACGATAATAATCTTGATGCTTTCGAATTCAGGATTTTTCCTGATTGTTTGGCAGACAACATTGCCGTTGATATCCGGCAGCATATAATCGAGCAGAATCAGGTGGGGGCGGAACTGCTGGGTCGATATTCCCGCTTCATAGCCGCTGGATGCAGTTTTTGTTTCGAACCTGCCGTCCCGGATAAGGACATCGACTATAAGCTCAATGATTTCAGCATCATCGTCAACTATAAGGACTTTCTTTCTGCCAGAATCGAGGATTTCGAGAGGAACATTGTTTTCCTTCATAAATTTGATGAGCTTCTCACGTGGAATCCTGCGGAATTTTGAGCCAGGGATGCGAAAACCCTCCAGTTTACCAGCGTCAAAACATCTGATGATTGTTTGCTGGCTTACATTGCAAATTTCGGCAACTTCGCCGGTTGTAAATAGTTCCTTCATTTTGTCCGCTCCTCTTTTAACCGGATTTTCCCGGCACAAGGACTCTCTAAATTGCCTTATTACCCTAATTTAACTGTCGGACCCTGGGATTGTCAAGGATAAAAAAATATTAAAAAACCCGATTTTTAGTTATAAAAGTGCATATATTATCCGTCCTCACTAGAAGTAAGGCGAGTTTGGGGATGTAAATATAGATAAAAATAAGAGCGGATTTTTAGGTTTAAAATGGGTAATTTGGGTAAAATAGGTAAATTTGTGAAAGTGAAAAATGTGAGGATGCCACATCGTAAAATGGCGTGAAAGTAGTCAACGGCGCGTCCGCCTTCGCCAAGGCTACGGCGAGACAGGAACGTTCGAATCCGCCTGAGGCGGACAAGAATATTCGAAAACGTGTTAAAACTATATAGAAACGTACAAAAATTGTATAGAAACGTTTGAAAATATTCGAAAATTTTGGACGCCGATTGCGTAGCGGAGTTGGTGGTTTTTTAGACGCTGATTTCGCAGAATTTTTTAGACACTGATTGACACAGATTTTTTATTACCGCCGAGGACGCAAAGAGCGCAAGGAGTTTTTAGTTTTTTTTGCTGTTCCAGAGGCCCAGGTGGTTTTCTTTTGCCTGCTTTTCCAAGTAATCGAACTGTTTCATAAACTGGAACGGCTCATATATATAATTATAAGCGTACCCTTCCGCGATGAGCTTGGCGTTAATT
>JBAPXT010000186.1:0-4488 GCA_049284355.1 Sedimentisphaerales bacterium | reverse complement strand
ATCCACAACTGAACGGGGTTGCCATAGAGCAGGCCATCGGCCCCAGCGGGGTTGACTGTCTTTGTGGCCCAGATACCGGTTGCTATCGCACCCCACATACCGCCTACGCCGTGGACACCAAAAGCATCCAGTGTGTCGTCATAGCCAAGCAAATTTTTGATATACGTCACAGCAAGCCAGGGGAATACACCAGCCCCGATACCAATCCAGATTGCGCCCATTGGCGTGACAAATCCTGAGGCGGGGGTGATTGCCACCAATCCGCCGACCATGCCGGTAATAACACCCAGTGTTGTGGGTTTTTTGTGTTTGAGCCAATCAAGCAATGCCCAAGCCAGACCTGCTGTTGCAGCAGCAATGTGTGTTACAGTAAATGCGCTGCAAGCCAGAGCACCTGCGCCTAAGGCACTGCCTGCATTGAAGCCAAACCAGCCGAACCAGAGAAGTGCTGCACCTAAAACCGCAAACGGAAGGTTATGAGGCGGAGACATGCCATTTGGATACCCTTGGCGACGACCAAGCACCAACGCACTCGCCAGGGCAGTCATACCCGCGTTGATGTGCACCACCGTTCCGCCAGCAAAGTCCAGGGCACCCCAATTCCGTATGAATCCTCCCACTCCCCATACCCAGTGCGCCACCGGGTCATATACGATTGTCGCCCATAGCAGCATAAAGACGCACAAAGCGGAGAACTTCATCCGTTCTGCAAATGCTCCTATAATCAACGCCGGTGTTATCACGGCAAACATCATTTGAAACATCATAAATATCTGATGCGGCACCGTCCCGGCGTAATCAGCGTTCGGTGCCAGTCCCACACCTTTCAGGAAAGACCAGCTCAATCCGCCTATCAATGAGCCCTTATCAGGCCCAAAAGATAAGCTATACCCGAACAGCACCCATTGCAGACTGACTATGCACAGAATCATCAGGCATTGCATCAGCACCGACAGCATATTCTTCCGCCGAACCAACCCGCCGTAGAAAAATGCCAGCCCGGGTGTCATAAGCATTACCAACGCGGTTGATATTAGCAGCCAACTGGTATCGCCGGTGTCTATGACCGCTTTGGCCGGTGCAGCCGCTGCCGGCTCATCTGCCGATACCACCCCGCACATCAGAACAAACCCCAAAATCACGGCTGGGAGTAATCCTCTTAACTTCACTAACTGTCTCGTTTGGTTTCGCATCATTTGTTACTCCATTACTATCAGTTAAAATTTTTTAGCTAAATCTTATATTAAAAGCTGGTTGATACTCCGACGCCAAACCAGATGTTGTCGCTCCTGTCCACTGCTTCGCGTATCGCATCGCTGAGCATCGTCGAATAGTTGATGCTTGGTTTAATCGTCCAAGTGTCCACGCAGAAGGGCAGCCCCGCCGTAAGTGTAAGGTCATTCGACTGGCCGCTGTTTACGCCAAAATAGCCCTTATCATAAGCTGCATTACCCCAGCCGTAGCTTGCGCCTAACAGTAAGCCGCAGTAACATTTCTCGTTGACGACGTAAATTTTCTCAAGCGTATGACCGATTGCAAACTGGAAATAGCTGCCCTTGATTTCATCGACGTCGCGGTACCATTTGAAAGAAGGAGTCAAAGGGACCTTGGGCAAACTCAGGCCGCCGTATATTTCGGTCGTCGGCTCAAAGACAGTATTAGGGAACCGGTAGTAAATCACGCCGACGGAGCCGGTCAGCCAGTCATTACCGGGTATTGCAGAGGTATAATCAAGCGTGTAATCGAACTCGCTGAACTCCCACGCGCTATCGGGAGCGGTTTGAGATTTGTTCGTCAAGTCGAGGTTGCCCCAGATTGAGCCGGTGAAACCATAAGCACTTGCGGATATGAAAGGTTGTAATACACTCTTGTCGTCGATATTCTGTCCGCGCCAGATGTACTTGCTATAATAGTCAGTCGAAAATCCGAACTTTATTTTTTCTTCTGCCATAACTGGCTCCAATACGAACGCCAAAACTATTAACCCTAACCCCAAACCACCGAATTTTTTCGACTTCCTCACTATTTACCTTTCCTTCCAACAAAATTGTTCCTTTCTATATGGCCTGTACCCGACCAATTACTCTTTTCATAAGCAATCCCTGTGCCAACACGATTAACAAGTCGTTAAGTACTTATTATATATAGAGATATACTTTTAATCGGACCAAAGCGGCGGTCGATAAAACGTAACATTTTTGCAACTCACCGCCTAAAAAGGCTACATTTATGTTTCTGCTTTATAAATGATTCAAACCTGCCGTCCATTGCCAGCACGAAGACCCCATATAAATAAAGGTTTTATATCCCCCAGCGTACACGATAGTTATGTAACTCTGCCCACTTCTGCAAAATATTTTTTGAAGAAATATTTTGTGATTTTGGTGGAATACGCTACAATTATGTCACATAATAACAAGGTAAGAAATATTCTAAAATGATTAAAAACTGACTAAAAACAGCTAAAGGATGGCTAAAAGGTGATTAAAAATGGCTAAAAAAGGAACACTTTTGCAAACTGATTTAAAGCAACTTGAAGCCCTTTATAAAGTCAGCCAAATTCTTGCTGCCGGAGCACGCCAGCAGCAAGCACTGGCTGATGTTCTGGATACGCTGGATGGAGAGCTTGGTCTAAACAGAGGCACGATTACGCTTCTTGCGCCAGACGGCGATAAGATTAGAATTGAAGCGGCGCATAACCTTTCGGAGGAGCAAAGCCGCAAAATCACATATCGAATCGGAGAAGGTGTAACAGGAAAAGTTATGCAGACCGGCAAACCAATTGTCGTCCCAAAAGTTTCCGAGGAGCCTTTGTTTTTGAACCGCTTCGAAAGATGGGACGCAACAAAACAGGAGCTGAGCTTTATTTGCGTACCAATTTCCATCGGAGACGATGTTATTGGGACAATTTCGGTTGACAGACCATTTGAAGAAACGGCCCCACTCAATGATGAGATGCGCATCCTAAGCATTGTAGCAAGTATGATTGCCAATAATGTGAGGACGCGACGAGAAGCCGCCATCCAGAGACAATTGCTTGAAGACGAAAACTTGCGATTACGTTATGAACTGGAAGGAAAATTTCGACCGGAAAACATAATAGGCAATTCAAATGCCATGCATGATGTGTATCGTCAGATTCAGCAGGTGGCGAAAAGTGATACCACTGTCCTAGTACGCGGCGAATCCGGCACCGGTAAAGAGCTTGTAGCTCATGCAATTCATTATACCGGTACAAGAGCCAAGAATCCCTTTATAAAGGTTAACTGTGCTGCTTTGAATGAGAACCTGCTTGAAAGCGAGTTATTCGGCCACGAAAAAGGGGCTTTTACAGGGGCAATCCAAAGTCGAAAGGGAAGACTGGAAGAGGCAGCCGATGGAACCATATTTCTTGATGAGATAGGCGATTTTTCGCCCACTGTTCAAGTCAAACTACTTCGCGTTCTTCAAGAGCGCGAATTTGAGCGGGTCGGAAGCAACCGCACATTGAAAACCAATGCGAGAATTATCGTTGCGACAAATCACGACCTGGAAAAAGCCGTCGAAGACGGTAGTTTTCGGCAGGACCTCTATTACCGAATAAATGTGTTTCCGATTTTCCTGCCGCCATTGCGGGTTCGTAAGGACGACATTCTGCTGTTAGCTGACCACTTTGCTGAGCTTTACTCGAAGAAGATGGGCAAGGACATTCGGCGGATAAGTACGCCCGCTATTAATATGATGATGTCCTACCATTGGCCGGGTAATGTTCGTGAGCTTGAAAACTGCATCGAAAGAGCAGTGCTTTTGAGCAGTGACGGAGTTATTCACGGACATCATCTGCCACCAACGCTGCAGACATCCGAGGCATCAGATACCATAGGCGCGGGTTCCTTAGAGGAAAGGACGAACTTATTCGAACGTGACGTGATAATCGATGCGCTGAAGCGATGCAACGGAAAGCTGGCGGCTGCAGCACGTGACCTAAAAACAACCGCGAGAATTATGAGGTACAAGGTCAGGGAACTCGGCATAGACCATAAACGATACCGCAGCAGCAAGAAGGGATAGCGGGCAGGCACAGACCTTCGCAGGCGTGCTCTACATAACATCACGGTCGATGGCCTTGGCCGATTGACAGATGCCAATGAGACCATCAACAAGACCGGCACAAGTAAGGCTAACCACAGTTACATTTTCGCCTACGACATGCGCTCACAGTTGACAGATGCCCATATATCCAATATAAATGGTGGTAATTGGGTTGCCAAATACTCTTATCACGATAACGGCGATATGATAAGCAGAACGGTACAAGCAAATCAAACCGGTTTTACCTATTCAGGTAACCAGATGATAACAGTAGGCGGCAATAATCTGTCTTACGATGAGAACGGCAATATGATTGAAGATGCATCAGCTAAAAGCTTAAAATACAACTGGGACAACAAGCTGCGCTACGCCAAATCCGGCAGTTCTGTCCTCCTTGCTCTTAAGTATGACCCATCG
>JBAPXT010000185.1:0-2159 GCA_049284355.1 Sedimentisphaerales bacterium | reverse complement strand
CTACGAATCCAGCACACCGGCGGTATACACGCACCAATTTATGAACAACGGAGAGCTTAACGGCTGGGGCGCCCTCTTTCATGAAATCGCGCATCACTTCGTCCAGCTAAATTATCGCGACCCGCCTGTATGGTTTGGCGAAGGGCTTGCCTGTTTTTTGGGCGAGCAAACACAAATCGTCAAGGGCAAACTAATAGTTGGGAGTCCAAGTCCTCTGCGAGAACAAACATTAAGGGACGAGATTGAGAAGGAAGACCGCAGGCCCAACATAAAGCGTCTTCTCTCATCCTCAAAAGAACAATTTAATGACTGGGATTTGGGCTGTCATTTTGCAAGAGCGTTCTTTTACTGGCTGAATGAAACGGGCCGGCTCGAACCATATTTAAAAAACGTGAGAGAAAAAGGCTATGACCTTCCGGTCCTTGAAGATACTGTATCCGGCTCTTATGGGAAAATAAATATAGAGCTTTCAAAATTCATCAAAAAGGATTGTTACGCCGGGGCATACCTGAAAGACGGCCAGCAAGCCGAAGACCAGGCCCGCAAGATTGAGGCGTTTCTGAAAGCACTTGAGCTGAAACCGGATTACCAGACGGCCCGACTGGAATTAGCTGAATGTTATTACCGAAGCAAGGATTACGAAAAATGTCGCGAGAATCTCAAACAAATTTTAGATAAACCCGAGAGCATTGAGTATCGGCAGGCTGCCTGCCTGATGGCTAACACATATTATAACCAGAAGGACTATACCAACGCTCTTGAATATTATAAAAAGGCATGGGAATACTCAGACTATTACGAATATAAACATAGAACAGCCTACCAGATTGGAAATTGTTTCAATTATCTGAATGACCCGGAAAACGCCAGGCAGTGGTATGGGAAGTTTTTGGATTGCAACTGGGAAAAAGAAAATATGAAAACCAGCGTCGAGTACGCACAAAAATACACAGGACGCACAGGTGCAACAACCGATGCAAACCAGGGCAAAGGCGAAAAAGACGCTAACAAACCCTGAACTTTTTGATTCCAGCTTCTATATTACATCCAGCCGGCGAAGAGTGGCCTTTGTCCAGCGGCTGGTACGGATATACGAGAAGATAAGCAGCAGCAGCGCAATCAGCCAGTAGCCGCTAAATCGCAAATAGTAAAAAACTTTATAGAAGATTCCACTGTCCTTGAGGGCCGCAAAGGAACGTAGTAACTCGCCGGGGGTATACATTGCTCCGACAAGCTCGCCGGCAAAAAATCTCCGCCAGGGTATCTGCCAGGGCAAAAGCAAAACAAGAAAGACCAGCGAAATAAAAAATGCCCGGGCGATATGGTTTATTCCGCCGAGTCTGCCCAGCAGCGAAACCTTTAAGCTAAACAGCATCGTAAGGCAGTAAAGTATCGCTGCAAGTACAAGCACAAAGTTGACAAGGTTGATAACCCAGGCGAGGTGTTTGAACTCTATCCTAAAACTAAGCTTGGCAAGTTTGGATTTCAGCTGCTGGGGCACTGCTTCGGCCGGCTTATTTGGCGCCGCTGCCACCTCTTCCGCAGCTTTTTTAATATCTTCTTCTGTTTTCGCAGGTTCCGCAATTTGCTCCGGGCTGGCGGCCGCAGCAGCAGGAACCTTATCACAACTGGGCTGTTCCGTTGCGATGCAGCCGGTATTTACAAGCCAGAAGGACACCTGTAATAAAAGCAGACAAAATATTACAAGTACAAACAAAAAGTTTTTCCATCCCCTGAAGACGCCGACAGCTTCGAGACAATCGGTTGTGTCAATTAGATTTTTTGGCTGGTCCTGTTCCCCGTTCATTTTTGTATCTCCTAACTTTTCGTATTTCGTATTGCTTATAAAGCTGACTACTATTATGTTTCATGGCAGAGACAAGTGCAAGGAATTTATCTGTGGTGGAATTAAGGACAGACGACTGAGAACGGAAAGTTGTAATTGGAAACGATACACGGTATATTGAACCGGCCAGGAACAGTCCCTGCGGAATTATTTATAAGCTGCAACCAAACATAAAGCTATACAATATGGAAAAACAAACGAAGATTTGGAGGATTGAATATGGCAAGTAAAACATTTGCATTACTGCTTTTTATATCCTGCCTGTGTCCCTGCTCGGCAAAAGAAAACGAGTATTCGTTAAGCAGTCCTGATA
>JBAPXT010000184.1:0-9282 GCA_049284355.1 Sedimentisphaerales bacterium | reverse complement strand
CCGGCGGATTTGTGCGCTGATAAACAGCCGTGCGCTGGGTATGACGAGCACTTTGGTTGCCGCACATATTCCGCAAGAGAATCTGCCGGAGGTTACTGAAGCAGTTAACGCCTTAGAAAATGTATCCCATAATTATTTGAGGGAGCATTACTACAATTTATGGTTCACATTACAAGCTGAGTCGCTCGAACAAATTGAGGTCACGATATCAAATCTTTTGGGTCGCTTTGGAATTGCTTTTTACAGTCTGCCAGTTAAGCGTGTTTTCAAACTTGACGTTCGTTTTGACGCCGAGGGTGAGGGTCGACTGCTTGGGGACGTTGAGCAGGTTC
This sequence comes from Sedimentisphaerales bacterium, assembly GCA_049284355.1. GTDB lineage: Bacteria > Planctomycetota > Phycisphaerae > Sedimentisphaerales > Anaerobacaceae > CAIYOL01. The sequence continues at coordinate 8,950 of JBAPXT010000184.1, read as the reverse complement.
CCAAGAGTGAAAAGGTGGAACTAAATAAGACTGAGAAACAAATACTTACAAGATTAGAAAACGACCTGGATGTGATTTCAGAACCTTTTGCTTTTTTGCCCGCTTCGACGAGCGAGCGAGGCGAAGGATTAGAAATAGAAATGGTTTTGCGGGTTATACAGGGGCTAATCGATAAAGGGGTCATTCGGCGTATAGCAGCGATAGTGAACAATCGCAAATTAGGATTTGTCGCTAATGTTCTGTTTTGCAGCAAGGTCCCGGAGGATAAAGTCATCGAAGCGGGCAAAGCATTAGCTCGTTTCGGGATGGTGAGCCATTGCTATCAGAGAGAAACCATCAAATGCTGGCCTTATAATTTGTATGCGATGATGCACGGCAAGAGTATGGGGGAGATTCAACATTTGATAAACAAATTTGCCGAGTCTGAAAAGATAGACTCATTTGAACTGTTACCGACAGCGGCGGAACTGAAAAAGCAGCCTGTCAAACACCGATTCAATTAGACGTTGAACCTGAAATTAATAATATCGCCATCCTGAACGACGTAGTTTTTGCCTTCGATTCGGATTTTACCGGCGGCCTTGACGGCCTTTTCGCTGCCGAGCTGTTTTATATCTTCGAAACCGAAGGTTTCTGCACGTATGAAGCCGCGTTTGATATCTGAGTGGACTTTGCCGGCAGCATCGAGTGCGAAGGTATCCTGCTTTATGGGCCAGGCACGGACCTCGTCGGAGCCGACGGTGATAAAACTAATCAGGCCCAGCGAGCGGTAACAGGCGTGGACGAATTTTGCGGCTGCCGATTCAGTTATGCCTAAATCGGCCATAAACTGGACCCTGCTATCGGCATCCAATTGCGACAACTCATATTCGAGTTTTGCGCAGACAGTGATGACCGTCGCAGAGGGGTCGATACGGCCGGTGAAATCGAATCCGCCTGCGGCGGACAAGTTTTGTATTTGGTTCTCGCCGACGTTTACGGCGACAACCATCGGCTTTAGGGTCAAGAAGCCGAGGGGTTTTATCATTTCAAGCTCGGCATCGTTTGCGATTGCGGAACGAATGGGTTTTTCCTGCTCGATAGCGGCCTGAAGCTTTTTCTGGAGCTGGAGTTCGGCCTTGTCGCGTGCCTGGGTTTTGGCGGGTTTATTGGCCTGCTTTTCGAGATTTTCAATTCGCGTTGTTACAAGGGCCAAATCGGCAAGGAGCAATTCGGTGCTGAGGTCGGTGAGGTCTTTCGCGGGGTCAGCGGAGTTTTCAAAGGTGCCAATAACGAGTGCGAGCATATCGACGGTTCGAATCTGGTCGATGAGGCGTCTGGCGGCTACACGGCCGTGCTCGTCGGCGAAGTTAAGGCCGGGAACATCAAGACAATTGATTGTTGCATATATCGTTTTTTCGGGCTTATAGAGTTTGCTAAGCCAGTCGATTCTGACATCGGGAATGGACACGACGGCTTCTTCAATTTTGGTCGAGCCAACCGGCGGGATCGCTTTGCCGCTGAGGCCAGCCAAAATAGTACTCTTGCCTGACTGCAACGAACCGATTAATGCAACTTTCAAAAGGTCATCTCCTTATTAAACCAGTATAATCCGGCAGTGATTATAGAAGAATTACGGCGGAAAACAAGCGAATATAAGTTGTTTGTGGCTTGACTTTTAGATGTCGGGCTTGTAAAAATCACTATGGACTGAGAGTCGAATATCGAAAGGAGCCAAAATGAGAAGGGCAATGGGCTATATCGTTTGCGCAGCAATAATTACGTGGCTGTCGAACGGATGTGCGGACCAGAGGTGCTGTAAGAAAGCCGACAGCAGCAAGGCGGGGCAGGTTTTTACGGCGGACTGGGAGTCGCTGAAGAAGCGGAACCCTGCGCCGGAGTGGTTCAGGGACGCGAAGTTCGGGATATATTTTCACTGGGGCGTTTACAGCGTGCCGGCGTTTGCGAATGAGTGGTATCCGCGGAATATGTACGATATAAAATCGGCGGAATACAGGCACCACGTCAAGACATACGGCGAGCCGAACAAGTTCGGGTATCCTGATTTTGTGCCGATGTTCAAGGCGGAGAAATTCAACGCCGACAAATGGGCGGATTTGTTCAAGAAGGCCGGGGCGCAGTTTGCGGGGCCGGTTGCGGAGCATCACGACGGATTTTCGATGTGGGCAAGTAAGGTCAATCCGTGGAACGCTAAGGATATGGGGCCGCACCGCGACTGCGTCGGTGAACTGGAGAAGGCCATCCGCAAACGCGGGATGCGATTTGTGACGACGTTTCATCACGAGCGAAACGGGCTATATGAGATTGAAAAGGACGGCAAAAAGTACTGGACGGGGCATTATGAGTTCGTGAAGAGTAATTTTCCGGAATTGCTTAACGACCCCAAGCGAGCGATTATGTACGGGTATATGCCTGCGGACAAGTTTTACCAGATGTGGAAGGACAAGCTGATTGAGGTAATAGACCATTATCATCCCGATTTGATGTATTTCGATTCGTGGCTGGATGAGATTCCGGATAAATACAAGACGGAGTATCTGGCGCACTATTTCAACGATGCGAGCCGGCTGGGTAAGGAGGTCGTGGTGACATACAAGCAGGAGGACCTGCCGAGGGAGGTGGGCATTGAGGATTATGAGAAGGGCAGGGCGGACAAGATAACCGATTTTGTCTGGCTGACGGACGATACAATAAGCAGGGGGAGCTGGTGCTATACGAAGAACCTGGGTGTCAAGAAGTCATCTGAGATAGTTCGGACGATGGCGGACATCGCCAGCAAGAACGGGCAGCTGATGCTCAATATCTCGCCGAAAGCGGATGGGACTATTCCGGATAATCAAAAGAAGGTGCTGCTGGAGATTGGCGAGTGGATGAGAAAGAACGGGGAGGCGATTTACGGGACAAGGCCTTTTGTGGAATACGGCGAAGGGCCTGCGAAGATGGAGAGCAGCGGGGGGTTCGCAAGAATGAAGGGCGGTTACACGGCGAAGGACATCCGCTATACCCGAAAGGGCAACGTTGTTTACGCGATAGTTCTGGGCTGGCCGGGGGAAAATCAACAAGTGACGATGACGATGTTCGGCAAGGGCAATAAGGCGGAGAAGATAAAGGTTAAAGATGTCACGATGCCCGGGGTAAAGGGGAAAATCAAGTGGGAGCGAACCGATGCCGGGCTTGTGGTTACTACGCCGGCGAAAAAGGTCAGCGACTTGGCGATTGTGTTCAAATTAATTACCGTGGAGGACTGAAAACAGAAGGCGGAAGATGCGGTACGCAATATGATTCACGAATTTACGCGGTCGCTAACAGGGGGGCTATTTATCCAAGATAACATTGGAATTGTCTTGTCTGATTTCCCCGGAATCTGTAAAATTAAGCCGCAGAAGCAATTGTAAAATAGAATACGGTGTAACCAGGAAAGGATACTATATGTCTAAAAGTCATGATGTTAAAAAAGACGTAAGAAAGAAGCCACAAAGAACATTAAAAGAGAAACGCCTTGCGAAAAAAGCCAAAAGGGAAGGCCTCTTCTAAACAGAATCGGCCGGTCAAAAGTACTTGCGATTTCCATCTGCCGATTTTCGATTTAACAACGGAGAACAGAAGACAGAAGAAAATTGCAGCATCCGGTAGACCACCAAAGCTTTCCTGTTCAAAAAATTATTTTCTAATATCTTTATCGTTTTGAGGTGTCTTCGAGGACGACATCTCGGAAGTATTTGAGTTGTTGGTCTTTGAGCGGGAAACAGAACAAAGTTTGATTTGGATAAGGGCGAAAATAACAATGCCGCCGATTATCTGAAGTAAGATTCTGACCGTGGCGGAAAAAGTCGAATGGGACTGGAGGATACCACCTACAAGAAAGAATGCGAATAGACCCAAAAGCAAGGAAGTAATAACTACGGCGAGGCGTTTTGCCCAAAAGGGCGATTCTGAAGAATAAAGAATAATAATACATAAACATATAAAGACTAAAGAGAGTGGAGCATCATGTAGCCATGGGCCACTAAGTATTATATGCATCAGTTTATCCTAATCAGCTTTTTCATTTGTAAATGGAATTCCCATGAGAGTCATACGCGACGACGGCTGGGAAATCGACGACCTGCAGTTTTCTGATAGCTTCGGTCCCCAAATCTTCATAGGCGATTACCTCTGCGGAAACGATATGTTTGCTAAGCAATGCTCCAGCTCCGCCGATAGCAGAAAGATGGACAGCACCATACTTTTTCAGTGCATCTCTGACCTCGATACTACGATAACCTTTTCCAATCATTGCTTTAAGGCCTTTGGCGATAAGCTTTGGGCTGAAGGCGTCCATTCTTGATGAGGTAGTGGGTCCGGCAGAGCCGATCATTCTTCCGGGGCGGGCAGGTGTGGGGCCAACAAAATAAATGACCGCTCCTTCAAGCTCAAAAGGGAGTTTCTGCCCAGAATCTATCGCTTCGCATAATCTTTTATGGGCCATATCCCGAGCGGTATAGATTATGCCGGAGATGAGAACCTCGTCGCCAACTTTCAGCGAATGTACGATGGAATCGGTCAGTGGCGGCTGTAATTTTTTTATTTGGCCCATATTTTTCAGGTTTCCTGTTTGGGAGAACACAGAAAGTCTACAATATATCAGTGCTTTTTGCGAATCGAAAAGCTCATAATTTTCTTTGAATTGCGGGAAGTTCGGATACAATGTTATTATATGGCTAAATATCCTATATTTCTTGAGCTGAACGGCCGGCGCGTGGTCATAGTAGGGGCAGGAGAGGTAGCGGTACGAAAAGCCCAAGCACTACTGGCAGCTGGAGCCCGGGTTGTGGTGGTATCCAAAAACATCGATGATGCGCTGGCCGCGCTTTGTCAAGGTACAAATGCCGAGATAATAAAATCCGGATATTCCAAAAGTTATATCGCCGAGGCAGCGTTAGTTATAGCTGCAGCGGGAGACAGGCAACTCAACAAACAAATCTATAAAGATTGTCAAGAGCTGGAGATTTTATGCAATGTTGTTGATGCACCTGAGCTTTGTGATTTTATAGTGCCTGCTGTTGTGAAGCGCGGCGACCTGCAGATAGCTATAGGCACTGAGGGACACTGTCCTGCTTATGCCGGCCATTTACGGAAGAAATTGGAGCAGAGCTTTACCGATAAACACGGTGAATTTCTGGCTGAGCTGGAAGGACTACGAAAAGGTATTATCGAAGATGTGCCGAACCCCATCGACCGTAAAGCTCTGTTAGGCGAGCTGGTTGATGACAAGTCGTTCGAGTGTTTTGTTCAAAACGGTCCGGAAGCCTGGCGTAATTATGCTCAGGAAATCAGGCAGGGTTACCCTTCCAAGGCCAAAATTCAATAGCCCGGCGACTGGTTTCGATTTCCCGGTTTTAATTCATCCTCTATAGTTGCTGGTTCTGTTATCTGAGAACATGCCTTGATGCCATAAAGGAGAAATACCATTGTTGCTAAAAAGAACCATAAACCAGCCAAGGGAAGTTTCACGGAAGCATATTCAAGAACGGTTCCGACAATAATACATGGCGTCATTGCTACCACCGACAGGCGAATAAGAGAAAGATAAGACAATTTAGTTTTGCACCAGCCGGCGAAAGCCAGTCCGATTGCCGCATAAATTAGAGATTGAACGATCCGAAAGATAAAAGAACCCAAAAGAACGAACGGATAAAACATCGGAATCAAAAGCTTTTGCCCAACATGCAGCCAGTTCATAACTTTGTCCCGGTCCAGCTCGAAATGCTGCACGCCTGCAAGGTCGTATGTATGGACTTCAGCTTTATTTTGACGTGACAGCAGCTTGGTCTTAGTCAGCAAAACGAACACGTTCGCGTCGTCTAAAGACTGGATTTGACCGGTTGTGTCGATGATGGCAACAACCTTATTACTGTCGGGCGCTGTGATATAATAGGGCTGTGGCCTATCGATACGGACCTTACCTTTTTCAATGGTTATTTTGGGGACTTGGTTAACAAACTTTGGTGACTGTTCATCAATAAAATTTGACAGTCCCTTTTGAAATTTAAACATCCCTGGAATTGTGCAAATTACCAAAAGCAAAAATAGATATCCAAACCCTATCCCCTTCCAGTTCAAGCCGACATCTTGATATAATTCCCCAGAGAAAAAAGATAACAGCGGCACATGGATAATGGAAAATTTCTTCATACCGGGCTTTTCTTATGAGCGACCTGTCAGGTTTGTATTTTGTCGATAGTTACTTTTAGGTACTTTTGGCGGTGGCCGACGCGTCTTCTGGTGTTTTTGCGTCTTCGGAAGTGCGTTGGATAGAGCTTTTTGCCTTTAACAACAGCATCTGCTGCGGAGGTCTTAAATGAGGCGATAACCTTTGCGTTTTCCAGATACGGTGTGCCGGTTCTGGTTTTTTCGCCATCACTTACAAACAGAACTTTATCCAGTTCGATTGTCTCGGCATCAGGCGAGATGTCGGTCAATTCGATATTTAAGCAGTCGCCCTCGGCGACCTTGTACTGCTTTCCGCCTTGTTCAATCACTGCGTACATTCCAAAAACTCCTGAGGTTTATCTTCAAAAATTCGGATAACCACGACATCTTATGTGTTCTTTCCTTTTTTGTAAAGCAAATTATCGGATATTTTTGTATCCTATTATTTGCATAATGACCGAGGATTAAAGATAATGGCGACTTTGGGAGCGATTATATGCAGGTAGCTATGATAGATGATAAAATCGTGCCGGAGGCCGAGCTTGAGCCGATTTACAACGACCGCGGAATCTACTTCGGCGACGGGGTGTACGAGGTGTTACGTAGTTACAACGGTAAAATCTTTGCACTTGAAGAGCACCTGCAAAGATTCGCCAGAAGTCTGTCTGAAATTGGAATAGTCAACGTTGACATAGACCAAATTCGCTCCCGGATAAAAAAGGCCTTTGACGCTGCGGGTATTTCCAACGCCAGGATATATTTTCATATTACCCGCGGTTCTGCGCCTCGCAGCCATACCTGGAAGGCCAACCTAAAGCCCAATTTCTTTCTGACTGTTATGGAGCTATCTGACGGTGCGGAAGAAAGAAGCAAAGGTATTTCAGTATCGACCCATCCTGACTTGCGATGGAAAAGATGTGACATAAAATCGCTAAACCTATTGGCGAATGTTCTTGCTCGTCAGGATGCGGCGCAAAAAGATTGTGCAGAGGCGATACTTGTCGATGAGGCAGGCCTGATAACTGAAGGGGCCGGTTCGGCATTTTTTGCGGTTTTAGGACAATCGCTGCAAACCGCTCCACTTACAGCTAATATTCTGCCTTCAGTTACGCGCAAATTTGTAATCGAAGCGGGCAAAAACATCGGATTAAAAACAGTTGAGAAATCATTAATGCCGCGGCAAGCAAGCTGTGCGGATGAACTTTTTATTGCGGTAACCACGAAAGGCATTGTTCCTGTAGTGAAGTTCGATGGTGAGGTTATCGGAGACGGTAAGCCGGGCAAATACACGCGACTGCTTATGCAAGAGTTTTGCTCGTTCACTTTGTAGGCTTTTGTCGCTGTTCTTTGGCCTGCAATAGCGTTTTTGTTCTTAATTGACAGTTTTTAGTGGAGGGATTATTTTGTCGCTGTTGCGCCCGTAGCTCAATTGGATAGAGTGTTGGGCTTCGAACCCAAAGGTTGCAGGTCCGAGTCCTGCCGGGCGCGTTGGTTGTAATTTATGGATTTGTAGGCAGTTACGTTTGCAATCTTTCTTTTTACCTTTTAAATCAGCCATTTTTACTCTGATTTCATCGGTTTGAGCATTAATCTAACTTGTAACTAATACTATTTAAACCTTGACAAAATCGATGATTTATGATAGCCTCAATAAAGTGGAAGAAACAACAGGTAAAAAAGACGGATTCTTGCCGCCATCATCCATATTTTATGTTGTGAGCCGACCCTTTGAAGTCTTATCAGAAAGTTGTTTGATTTTTAGGAGATTACAGCGATGAAATCGGAGACAAAGAGGGCCATTAAGGCTATTATCGTGTGTATGTTCCTCTGTTCAATCATGCCCCTTTATGGTGCCACTCCTTGGCTACACGTAGAGGGCAATCAAATTAAAGACCCCGTTGGAAATCGTGTTATTCTGAGGGGTATATCTTTGATAGATTTGGGCAAGCAGGAAACGTCGTATGGCAGTATGAAGTGTAAAAATGTAATCGACCTTATAACAAATAAAAGTGATTCTCAGGGGAGTTCGCCGGGCTGGTATCCGAAGGTTGTACGGCTTCCGATTTCCCCGCCCGAATATGGCAGCCCCTGGACCTACGTCCCCGGCAGCGACAGTTTTTACAACGGTCTTCTCAGGCCGGTTGTTGATTACTGCAAGCAAAAGGACGTGTATTGCATTATCGATTTGCATTATGTCGATCCTATTAACAAGAACCCCACCTATGTCGAGCAGTTCTGGACTTATATGTCCCAGAAATTTGCAAACGACTCCCATGTTCTTTTTGAGCTTTTCAATGAACCGAGTAATTGCACGGGTCATGATGCAGCAGACTGGGCGACCGTAAGACCTTATATGCAGCAATGGACTGATCTTGTGCGCTCTTATGCGCCCCACAACTTAATCCTTGTGGGTACGCCGTGCTGGTGCCAGGTTCAGGTGCCGACAATCGCCAATCCGATTACCGGAGGAAATATTGTTTATGTTGTTCATACCTATTACAGTCAGTGGAAATGGCCATCATATTACATGAGCCAGATGTCTACTACAGCTGCCGTCCATCCGCTGATTCAGACGGAATGGGGATTCAGCCAGAGCGCCTGGGGGGCGAGCGATGGAAATATTACTTCGTATGGTCTGCCGCTCAGCAATTTCCGCGAACTATATAAAATCAGCAATACCGCATGGGTTGCCAGTACGGACTGGGGCCCTCCGATGTTTTGGCCGGGCTGGACCCTTCGTGTTGGCGAAGGCGAAATG
>JBAPXT010000183.1:0-6898 GCA_049284355.1 Sedimentisphaerales bacterium | reverse complement strand
GAAGACGTGGAGGAGTCGAGGTCGGATAGTTTACATATTCAGTTAAAAAAGAGCAACAAAAAAGGCCGCTTGAAACTGTCAGCGGCCTGTGCAGACATTAACATCCGTCTATTCTAACAGTTCAATGCAAAAAAACACTAGTTATTAAGATTTTCTTTAAAATCCTAACTAACCCTTTCTGATGGGCGGTTAAATGCCCTATCACCCAATACTCATTCGCAATTCTATTACGGTATCGACACCCAGTCAAGAATTTTTTAGATTTTTTTTAAATTTTTGCTCCTTATTTTAATCTATTACTGTCAATTTTAAGATATTGTTCGAAAACCGGCCTGAAAAATCGGATTTCAAGAACTTTTTCCCTCAAGAACAAGGGCAAATTCAGCATAATCAGCACCCCAAATTAGAAAAAGAATAAGCCTTTACACCGGCAGGCGTGGACAAAATGCTATCAGCTAAGGCTGTAAGTCCTCTCTTCTCAACTGTACCACTCGGCTAATTTCTGGTCTGAAAAATAAAATAGCTAAATAAACATGTTTTTTATGTAACAAACCATACTTTTTTAGAACTCATATACTAGTTATGGCTGACTCGCAGACAAATATTTCCGCATTTTTTGTGTTGATGAGAGAGTTGCTATATAAACTTCTTTTAAGGTTTGCAGGTTAATCTCAATCATTGTACAATACCTTTTAATATTCGCTAAATGGGTTTTACTCTTTGAATTAAAACAAAGAGAGGCACATGTCGGAGCAACAGGAATTAACAGAACGTAAGATCGAACAGGGCGGATTTACACTCGTTGAGCTGCTTGTTGTCATATCTATCATATCTATGTTAATGTCTATTCTTCTTCCGTCGCTAACCAGAGCCAGGGAAGCAGGCCAACGTGTGGACTGTCTTTCAAACTTGCGACAGTTGACGCTGGCCTGGTATTTTTATGCTACGGATAACAGTGACAATCTTTGTTCGCCTGATACGTTCTGGAATGATTTCCAGGAGAGTAATTACTGGGTTGCTGATGGGCCGGATATACCAGGTAACGACACAGGCAACACCGAACAAGCTGTCGCAGAAGGAGTGCTGTGGCGCCATACCGAGAAGACTCTGGGCCTGTACAAATGCAAAAGTGACCGGTCTAATTTTTTGCGGAGTTACTCCCTCTGCAGAGGTGGAAACTTAAGCGGTATTTCGAGACCATCGTCAAAGATGGTTTTTGTCGACGCAAGTAGCAGTTGGAAATGGATATATGGCATCTACTTCCCTATAAAATGCTGTGGTGGACAGTACCAATGGTGGCGTTGGGATGACCCTTACCATCGGCAGCAGATAACAGCAAGGCATAATGGCGGCTGCAACATGTCCTTTGCAGACTTCCACTGTGGATGGTGGACATGGAAAGACCTACGAACGGTCGAATTTGCAAAAAAGGAAATATCCGCAGAAGAGGCGTCGGATAATAACCCTGACATTGAACGTTTGCTTGAAGTGCTCCAGTAAAGCTTGTTTTAGAATTATTCTTGTTATAGAGTGGATACGTTTCAGTGTAGAAGTGTTGGAGGATATTTAGATATATGTTTTTTACACTTCCTGATTGGCTTCGCTACGAAATTCAAGAGCGCTGGGAGCGATTAGCTGCAAGGAAATGGATTAACAAGAACCCGAGGATAATCATCAGCATCACTGCTGCTTCCGTGCTTATACTATTGGTGATTATAGGACTGTCAATGCCTGAAAAGACCGTAACAACAGTCAAAGAGTACAAAAAAGGGTGGTTCTATGACCCGAATACCGGCGAGCTTTTCGTAGCAAAAGGCGATGTTGTTCCGCCTATAGATGCCCCTTCGGGTACGGTGCCCAGCGGAAGGCTGGTGACTGTCAAAGCTTATGTATTCAGTTATGCCTACGAGCCGAACGAAAAAAACCGCTTTATTGGCTTTTTAGAAATTCCTAACCCTGCGACAAAAAAAGAGGAATCCGATTCCATTAGTTCAGGAGCAGGTGGCGCTAAGCAGTGGGGGCAGGGAAGACTCATTCGCAGGGTTAAAGATAAGCAGTGGGTGCCGGCTGATAGCAACGAAGGGCAAGCTATTCTGAGAGAGCTTTTCCACCCGAACGAAAACGGTGAGGTTGCCCATTACTGCCCACCCGAATGAAGTTTATTCACTATCCAACCGCTTAAAACTGTTCCGCCATCTCGGCTAAGATAAGTTTTTTTGCATTCTCAATCGGCCCGGGTAGATGCGCACCAGCAGCCATTTTGTGTCCCCCGCCGCCGAATTTGGCGGCGATTTTGCAAACATCAACGGAGCTTGTGCTTCGCAGCGAAACTTTTATCTGGCCATCAGCCAGTTCCACAAATAAAGCTGTTGCTTCAACGCTGCTTATCCGCCGACACTCATCAATCAGATTCTCCGTATCATTAAATTTTGCACCTGTTCGCTTAAAGTCAGCCTGTGTTAAATGCTGCGTCGCACACCTGCCGTCAAAATGCAGCTCAAGCGTATTGAGCATCGCTGTCATCAGTTTGAATCGCTGTGGCGAGAAATTCTGATACAACTCGTGGTAGATTTTCGCCGGTTTTACGCCGGCCTCTATCAGCTCGGCGCAGCTTCGATGAACCCTGCTGTCTGTGTTACCAAACTGGAACCAGCCGGTATCAGTGGCTACTGCTACAAAGAGCGCCTCCGCTATTTTTTCCGTAATCGGCCAGCCGGCATATTTCAATAAATCAAAGACTACCAGCGCCGTAGCAGCACTGCTGTCAATCAGCCTGACACTGCCGATTTTGTCGCTGGTTGCGTGATGGTCCATCACCAGAATCGGCTTGTCCGATTGTTTTAGGTATTTATCGAGTCCGGGCAGTTGGTTATAAGTAGCGGTATCGACGATAACGATTAAATCAGAATCTATTTTTGTCTCTTTACTGAATATTTCCGGCTTTTGCCCAAATAAAAACTCATACCACGCAGGCAGTTCCGAGAGCAGTAACGTTTTTACGTTTTTGCCGAGGGCGGTCAGCGTTTCAGAAATCGCCACGATGCACCCGCACGCATCGCCATCAGGCCGCGTATGCGTCGTCAGCAAAACCCGCTTGGCTTTCTTAATTAACTCAACTGCTTTTTGAAAATCATTCGTGTTTACCATTCCATCTCCTCAAATTAAATCTCTGTGCCCTCTGTAGCTAAAATATTTTTTGTCATTTCGCAGTTCAACGCCCGATGACAGTTACCATAGCTTCTGATACCTTCTTCCTGCGGAATTTGCGAGGCACAACTCTAAGATTACCACTTTCTATTGTCTCACCGCCTTTGAGGGGCTGCCCTACCTGCTGCACGCACCATTCAGCAACAGTTGGGACCCTGCCATCAATGAACTTACTTGACCAGTCGAGTCCTGCGGTGGAGGCAACCGTGCCCATTGAGACGCCGCCTCCTACAATCCAGCAGTCCGCCTGGGGATGGCTTACGCCAGATGAGCCATAAGGATGAATATGCGTAGGTAAACGGTCAAACTCATCTTCAATCTCACCAACAAGCTCCTCGATAATATCCTCCAATGTCACCATTCCGAGAACAGCACTTTCATTGGATGTAACAATTACTATATGGTTTTTTTCCCGTATCATCGCCTCAAGCAGTTGAGATAAAGGTGTATCTTCATTGACTTTTTTTATAGGCCTTGATATTCCCCTGATAGTAGGGTCCGATGGATTCACCCTCATCGCCGCCACAATATCCTTGAAATTGACGTAGCCCTCAATACTTTGGGGGTCATTCTCCTTCATACAGACAGGAAATCTCGTGTGCATATCGAGATGTGCTCTTACGAGCGCGTCTGGCAGGTTGCTCCCAACATAAATCATCGATATATCCTGCGCCGGCATCATGATGTCACGTACCAGATGAGTAGATAGATGTGCGGCAGCCAAAACTATCTTTTCTTCTCTCTCACCCATAAGTTGTGACGCCCTGGCAAGTGAAACAGCGGCCCTTAATTCGTGCAGCCAATGTCCTTGGCCGCTTGGCTCTATACCGCCCCACCGCGTAAGCAGGCCTACCACTTTTTTTACTATAATTTCGATTACCGAAACAACAGGGTGAACGATTTGTGAGAGGACCTTCATAACTGGCGAAAGTCTTAGCACTACCCACTCCTTATTGTTTAAGGCAAGCATTTTAGGAACAAGCTCCCCGAAAACTATAATAACAAACGTCAGCGGTATCATCAGCAGTACTATTGCCAGTATTCTGGAAACAGTTACGGAGATATTTAAGTTGTGCTGAAGGTAAGGAACAAAGGTTTCCTGCACACCGGCTCCGCCTGTCGCAGCGGCAGCAACACCTACCATTGTGATACCGAGCTGGATGGTAGCCAGACTTGCTTCCATCTTGTCTTTCATAAAGGCAGCTTCGGCGGCACCTTTTTTCTTTTCATTGAACAAAATGGCAAGCCTCGCTCGGGATATAGAAGCAAGCCCCATTTCGTAGGCTGCAAAAACAGCGTTGAAAACCAACATCACTATAATAACAACTAACTCATAACCAAACATCGCACACCCCCTGTCTCATAACCACATTACGTAAAATTTGCCGTGCCTCTTGGCAGTCTTTACTGATTTGCTCGGCAAGCTTTTTTTCTGTCCCAAACTTTTGCTGACTGCGGATTCGCTCTATAAAATCCATTGCCATCAATTGGCCGGTAAACCGCTCGGCATCGTCCACCAACAGGTGTGCCTCTATAAGTAAGGATTGGTTCGCCCCATAGGTAGTTGCCTTGCCGATACTGAAAACAGCGGGGATTTTTTCTTTTGTTGAGCAGATTTGCTCTTCGCTGTTGCCGATTTCTACAAAGCCCGCATATACACCTTCCGGCGGGATAATCTGCTGTGGCTTTTCCATATTCAACGTCGGAAAACCCAATTGCTTTCCTTTGCCACGGCCGGATACTACTCGACCAATCAGCCGATATGGCCTGCCTAACAGAATAGCCGCATCCGTCATTTTACCTTCTGTTACTATATTGCGAATCACCGTACTCGAAACCTCAATTGTTTGTCCGCTCTTCACCTTGGTTTTTTTAGGTCCGACTATGACCACCTCGATGCCTTTTGCTTCTGTGAGCTTTTGCAGCGTATGCACAGAACCATCTCGCCCGGCGCCGAAGTTGAAATCCTCACCTTCAACAATAGCGCTCGGCCGAACTCCTTTTACAATGAACCGTTCTACAAAGTCCTCCGCCCGAAGACTCAGAAGCTCTGGCTCACTTCTTGCCACAAACAGTACCCCCACACCGAACTCGGCAAGAAGACGCTCTTTCAACACTGGCGGCATAAGAATGCTTGGTGCCTTTTTCGGGTTCAGAACACCGAGCGGATGTGGCTGAAACGTCATTACTATTAATTCCGTTTGTTTTTGTTCGGCGACACGCTTAGCGACGGATAGAATCTCCTGATGCCCGATGTGAACGCCATCAAAGTTGCCAATTGTAAGGACACAACCCTTTTTAATATTTTTGAACTCGGCTATTTGCTCTATGATTCTCATAATCATCTATTTTCCCAAAAGAAGTTAAAGTATTAATTTAACCTCTTGGAAGAAAAACCGCAATATTTTTCAAACGGAAGGTAAGATTAGGAAATGATTAATTAACGCAGTCTTTATTTTTCACACGCTAAGGTATCACCGCGACATGCCAGTTTGAATTCCTCTCGTACTATTGCTTCTTTTTCAAATTCATGGAGCTTTTCAAGGCATATCGCAAGCATCTTAAGAGATGACCTGTAGTACGAAAAACCGTCAAATACTCGTTGTTCTTTCGATTCAGCCCCAAAACTTCTAACTTTCTCGAAATATGCAACGGCAGAGTTGTAATTTTTGCTCATTGCAAGAGCCATACCTAAATTGAAATTGGCTGCTCTGTCTTCCGGCGCGACATTAACTGCTTCCCTAAATGCTGCTATTGCCTCGCCGACTTCCGACTTTGCTTTGAAGCAGTCTCCTAAGTTTATCCATATATCGCTGTCGGCCTTACTTAGCAAAATCGCTTTTTTATACTGCCTTATCGCATCGTCATAGAATCCAAAGGTGTAATACGCATCTGCCCTTTTTATGAGCTGGTCAGCCATAAAAGGTTTAATGAGTAAGACAATTACAAGAACAAAACCCAGACTAAAAATCCGCTTCCGAGCAATTCTTGTCTGGTCTTTGCTATAATGATTACAGCAGCAATTTGTATGATTATGGTCCATAAAGTTTTTATGCAATAACGAAAAAATAAATACCAAACGCCATCAGGATATTACCTGCCACCAATCTTACACGACTTTCCAATTGATGTACTCTTGGTCTCAAGTAATTTACAAGGTCAGTTTTTACCAAGCTTGTTGAAAGGCCTATTGCAAATATAGGGAAGCTTTGGCCCAGCGCAAAGCTTATAAATATCAGCAACGAATAAACAGTGAGATTCTTGGCTACGACAATGCTGGCAATAAGCAACAGCAGGCCGCCACAGCATGGACAGGTCGGCATCTCAATCAAGGCAAAAACGATTCCGAATAATAGTGCGCCAAACGAGGTGGCGTTTTTGAATCTGTCTGTCAAGTTGAATCTGGTATTGAAGATTTTATGATTGATAAGTCCGGAAACAAGTAGGCCGAGCACAAACAGTACTATTCCCAGAGCCCAGAATATATACTTATTTATCTGGATAAAGCTATGGGTTAAGCTGCCCATAAGGCCCATAAGGATTCCAAATATCGTATAGCTTATTGTCAGACCCGAGATGAAAAGCAAGGTCAATAGTACTGATTTGCCCTTGGAATTCGTTGCACCGGATACATACCCAAGGACTATCGGTACCCGAACAATTGTACAGGAGCTTAGCTAAGCAAATGCGC
>JBAPXT010000182.1:0-14458 GCA_049284355.1 Sedimentisphaerales bacterium | reverse complement strand
CACAACTATTCAATGCTGGTTTTTGTTTCACATTTTCCTCGTTTCTTTGTTAAAGGCATAATTCCGCCAAATGTTTATAACCCTAGTTTCGACAACCAATTACAGCGAAAAATGCAAAATGGACACTTGGTCAAAACAAACCCAAACAAAGCCAATTTCAAATCGTACAAAAAGTAGCTGACTGAAAGCCAAATAGCTGCTATAATAGAGTTATCAAATAAATAGCTTAGGAGATTTCTTATGTGTGAACAATGTGGTTGCGGCGAAACCAACACGCAGCAGACCTTCGAGCAAAAGGTCGCAGACGTGATTGATTCTATTATTCGACCTGCCCTGCAGGGTCATGGCGGTGATATCGAACTGGTGGGAACAGATGACGACAAAAACGTCAGCGTGCGCCTCCAGGGGGCCTGTCACGGCTGCCCGGGCGCTGTAATGACAATGAAGGCGGGTATCGAAAGAATCCTGAGGGAAAAAGTGCCCGAAGTCAATAAAGTTATCGCTGTAGATTAGTTGTATCCTGCCAATGGCATACGCCTGACAGGTTTAGCCCTGCCGGCCGTTTATTTGAAGTGCTCCGCGATTTTCCCAGGCGAGGGTTTCTCTATTATCCCTCTCTCGGTAATGATAGCAGTGATGTCCTTCGCGTCTGTAACATCAAAAGCAGGATTGTAAATATCAACTCCATCCGGCGTGATTTTCTCGTCGCCCAAAAATCTTACTTCATCTGCTGCTCTTTGTTCAATAGGTATCTGGTCGCCGCTTTTTATACTCAAATCAAATGTGCTTGACGGCGCAGCGAGATAAAAAGGTATGCCGTGTTCTCTGGCCAGAACACTCAGGCTGTAAGTGCCAATTTTATTTGCTGCATCTCCGTTTGCTGCGATTCGGTCGGCTCCGGTTATCACCGCATTGATTTTGCCCTGCTTCATCAGCCACCCCGCCATATTGTCACAAATAACCACCACATCAATGCCAGCCTGTTTCAATTCCCACGCCGTCAATCGTGCCCCCTGCAGCAACGGTCTTGTCTCGTCAACATAAACTTTGAACTTTTTCCCTTTCTTATGTGCCTCAAATATTATCGATAGCGCTGTTCCCTGTCCCGCTGTCGCCAGCGCACCGGCGTTGCAATGCGTCAAAACAGCAGCCCCATCCTTGATAAACTTCTGGCCGTTCTCCCCAATTCGGCGACACATATCCACATCTTCCTGACAAATAGCATTCGCTTCGCCCAGAACAAGCTCCTGCAGCTCTCGCAAATTTGCCTTAGTTTGACTGGTGACAAAACCCTCTGCCTTATTTTTAACTCTGTCCAGCGCCCAGGATAGATTTGCCGCCGTCGGACGCGATGAGCCAAGGTAATCAGCGGCTTTTTTCAGACGTTCAACCGCATCGGTCATCGGGCATCGAGTATCGAGCTTCTGCGCAGCCAAAACCAGCCCATAAGCTCCTGCAACCCCTATCGCCGGGGCCCCGCGAACGGTGAGCGTCTTAACCGCTTCATAGAGTTGTTCGATATCCCGGCACTGCAGCCTGACAAACTCGCCTGGCAATCGCCGCTGGTCTATAAGCTCCAAAAAACCGTCAATGCCCCCAATCCATTTAATTGCTGCAGTAATCATTAAAAATCCCCGCTTACTGAAAATCTTTTATCTCTTTTTCTTATCAGCTTTCAGTTTGTCTTCCAAATACCTAGCGGTATAGCTTTTCCTGTTTTTAATAATTTCCTCCGGCCCACCTGCGACAACTACCTCGCCGCCGGAATCACCTCCCTCAGGACCGAGGTCTATTATATAGTCCGCCATCTTGATAACATCAAGATTATGCTCGATTACCACGACGGTATTGCCCATATCACACAGCCGGCCCAGCACATTTAACAGGTTGTGAATGTCGGCAAAGTGCAGCCCTGTTGTTGGCTCATCTAACAGATACAAAGTATGCCCTGTAGCAGCCTTGCCTAATTCAGCGGCGAGCTTTACCCGCTGGGCCTCACCGCCCGAAAGCGTCGTTGATGACTGCCCTAACTGCATATAGCCCATCCCAACATCATTGAGCGTCCGTAATATTCGCATAATTGTCGGAAAATTAGCAAAGAAATCGAGCGACTCTTCAATCCTCATATCGAGTACATCAGCGATGTTCCTGCCTTTATACGTAACCTGCAGCGTCTCCGGATTATATCGTTTGCCGCGGCAGGCCTGGCAGGTTACATAAACATCCGGCAGAAAATGCATCTCTATCTTCTTCGTCCCCTGTCCTCTGCAGTCTTCACAGCGCCCACCTTTGACGTTGAAGCTGAACCGTCCTGATTTATAGCCGCGAATTTTTGCCTCTCGCGTCATCGAAAGCAGTTTTCTTATCAGGTCGAACACGCCGGTATACGTAGCCGGGTTGCTCCGCGGCGTCTTGCCAATCGGCGACTGGTCTATTTCTATGACCTTATCTATTTGCGAAGTACCGAGAATGGTCTTGTGTTTACCCGGCCTTTCGCGAGACCCATAGAGCCGACGCTTCAAAGCCCTCAATAAAATCTGGCTCACCAAGGTACTTTTGCCGGAACCCGAAACGCCTGTCACGCAGACAAATACTCCCAGCGGAAATTTCACGTCGAGATTTTTAAGATTGTTCTCTGTGGCGCCTTTTACTTCGAGGCACCTTCTAAGGTTGTAACTTCTTCTCTTTGGCGGCAGGGATATTCTTTTTTTTCCGCTTAGATACTCACCGGTCAGCGACTCGGCGCAGCCGGTAACCGTCTCGTAACTGCCCTGGACCACAAGCTCACCGCCGTGCGCACCAGCCGCCGGGCCGATATCAATAATATGGTCCGCACTTTTGATAATGTCCTCGTCATGCTCCACAACTAAAACCGTATTGCCGAGTTTACTAAGGCGCTTAAGTATGCCCAACAATCGGCTGTTGTCACGCTTGTGCAGACCTATTGTCGGCTCATCAAGCACATAACAGACCCCAACCAGCCCGCTGCCGACCTGCGTGGCCAAGCGAATCCGCTGCGCCTCCCCGCCGGCAAGCGTACTGCTCCTTCTGTCCAGTGTCAGATAACCAACCCCGACATCGACCATAAATTTCAGCCGTGCCTTTATTTCCTTTAATATCTGCACTGCAATCAGGGATTGTTCTTCGTTTAATATCAATTTATCGAAAAACTCCTTTGCCTTCTCGATACTCAATGAGGCCAGTTGATATATGTTTATGCCCCCTACAGTCACTGCAACAGCCTCAGGCCGAAGCCTTGCTCCCTCACAACTACGACAAGGCTGCTCTGAAAGAAAACTGTGCAATCTCTCTTTAACATATTCGCTGCTGGTTGTTTTCCATCGTCGCGTAAGGTTCGGGATGACCCCTTCGAACCGAAAGCCGTAATCGCTCGCATCAGCCGCAGTTGTGCCGTGCATCAGAATTCTTTTTATCTCTTTTGGTATCTGTTCAAAGGTGATCGATTTACTGATACCGACGTTCCTGCAGAATCTTTTGATAAGCCGATTATAGTAAATGTTCATTCGTTTGCCGCCCTTACGCCACGCCTCGACAGCCCCACGCTCCAGCGAAACACTCTTGTCCGGGACGATTAAATCAGGGTCAAATTCCAGAATTGTCCCGAGGCCGTCGCAGCTTTTGCAGGCCCCATACGGGCTGTTAAAGCTGAACAACCGCGGCGACAGTTCCTCAAGAGATGCCTGTGGGTGCCTGGGGCAGGCAAACTTTTCGCTGTAGATAACTTCCTTCCACTTGTTGTCTCCATGGCTTTTTGCATCCGGCTCCTGCACCAGCACCAGCACTATACCATCAGCCAGCTTCAGCGCCGTCTCCACCGAATCAGCCAACCGAATGCGGACCGATTCCTTAATAACCAGCCTGTCGATGACTGCCGCGATGTCGTGCTTTTTGTTCTTATCCAAAAGCGGAACATTCTTTAAATCATAAATATCACCGTCAACACGCACACGCACAAAGCCCTGCCGTTGTATGTTTGCAAAAATGTCTTTGTGCTCACCTTTTTTGCCGCGAATCAGCGGAGCGCAAATCTGAATTTTCGTGCCCTCCGGCCGGGCAAATATCGACTCGACTATCTGTGATGAATGCTGGCTTGTAATCTCTTTGCCACAGACCCAGCAGTGCGGTTGGCCGACGCGGGCAAAAAGCAATCTGAAATAATCATAGATTTCGGTGGTGGTGGCTACTGTCGAACGTGGATTGCTGCTGGCACTTCGCTGCTCAATCGCAATAGTGGGCGGCAGACCCGTAATATCAGCCACCGCCGGCTTTTGCATCTGTTCGAGAAATTGACGAGCGTATGCACTGAGCGACTCGACGTACTTTCTCCTGCCCTCGGCGTAAATGGTATCGAAGGCCAGTGAGCTTTTACCAGAGCCGGAAATTCCGGTAATCACCACCATTTTATCCCGCGGAATACTCAAATTGATGTTCTTGAGGTTGTGCTCCGCCGCACCCGTAATCTTAATCACTTTTTCCGCTCGTCCTGCCATATTTATTTCTTCAGCACCAAAAGTAGCAGCCCTGCAAAAATCCGCAATAACACAAACTAATAATTGTAACAAAACCTCACAAGAAAGTAAAATGTTTTAGCTGCTTTTTAGGAAACCCTAATAAGTATGGAGATAAAAAAGTTACATAGCTGGAATCTGTCTTATTCTGAGGCAATCGCCTTGCAGAAAAGCTTAAGCGAAAAGGTGCAGTTGATTGAATTGAAGAGCCGGCCGAAGACCATTGCCGGCATCGATTGTGCCTTTAGCAGGGATAAGAAACGAATCATTGCGTGTGTGGTCCTTTTGAAGCTGCCAGGCTTTGAAATCATCGAAACGGCAAATACCGTTCAAAAAATCAGTTTCCCTTATATTCCCGGCCTGCTTTCTTTCCGCGAAGCACCTGCCTGCATCGCCGCTGTCGAAAAATTAAAATGTGAGCCCGACGCTTTCATCATCGACGGCCAGGGTCTCGCACACCCACGCCGATTCGGACTGGCCTGCCACCTAGGCCTGTTTTTCCATAAGCCAACCATCGGCTGTGCAAAAAGCAGATTAACTGGAAGCTTTGAAGAGCCGGCACCCGAAAAAGGTTCTTTCAGCCTACTGAAAGACGGTGACGAGATTATCGGCGCAGTCGTTAGAACACGCACCAACATCGAGCCGGTTTTTGTCTCTGTAGGTAACAAGTGTCTTCTGAAAGATGCCATAAAAATTACGCTCGACTGCACAACCAAATACCGCATCCCTGAACCAACCCGGCTTGCACATCAGCTTGTTACAAGGTTAAAAGACTCAAAGGAAATATGAGCCACGAATTAACGCGAATATACACTAATTATAATAGTCACAGAGATACATAAAAAATTTGAAGCACGAAATCCGAAATACGAAACAAGCTCGAAATCCTAATTTTCAAATGTTCAAACAGACAAAGTTTGTGGCTAAACGTTTGGTAGTCTCTACTTCCAGAACTGCCACCACTTCTTTTGCTTCGGCGTATGTCTGAGAAACTCCTGTAACCGAGCTTCCGTATTCATCTCTGAGAACATCGTATTGATGCGCTTAGGCAGATGCGCGCCGCAGAATTTACACGTGGCGTTTTGGCCATCCTGAATGCGACACAGGACCTCGGTACTAACAGGGCCATTGCAACGAGGGCACAAGTACATATTGTTGAACCTCCTTTCGAATGCCAGAGACCTGCACATAAGCAGGCTTCCCACATCTGAACTGTTTTTTACCTTGGATCGCTGTCCCAAACTACAAAGACTTGCTTCTTGCAGGCAGGACACACGAATTCAATATGATAGGCTCCAGATTGGTTTAGGTCGACCTGCGCATAGAACGGAACCGAGTTACCGCGCATCGGCCAAGAAGGAACTCTTGTGATTTGCATCCCACATTTCGGGCACCCGAAAGGCATACAAGGAACCGTGTATTTCGGAGCGTCGGGGAACTGCTGTTGCATAATTTCCTCGATCTTGTGCTCCAAACCTAGCTCACGGAGACAACTGCGCAAAGCAACCCTCTTCGGTTCTCGTTTCAACGCTTCGATCAGTGGAGTAGGATCGATCTTGCGGTATCCTCTGACAATCATAACGCGAAGGGATTCTGCTGCGTTGTTCCTGACATCTTGGGATTCGTCCGAGAGGGCTTTGCTCAGTGCCTGCACAACCTGAGCGGATGGCTGCTCATGAAGCCTGCTGAGCCTTACCGCCGCTTCGGCTCTGGCTTTCTCGTCCCCTGATTGTAGTTCGGCAATGAGACTACTCATGCCGCTCGTTTTGCCTGCAGATCCCTTCGTTTCTCGTTTCGTCCCGAACAACGCACCCAACCAACTCATAGCATCTTTCCTTTCTTATTACCCAACAATGATTATACAGTCTATGTAAAACTAATCTATCCTGCCCACTTGGCGTACCATCTGGTCAGCACGCTAAATCTAAAAACTTAGCCGAATTCGGTTTACCTCTTATTTCTCAGAAACAACTTTCGCTGATTTTATCACTACCGGCTCGACTGGAACGTCAGAGTATTGGCCTTTTCGCGTCGTTTTAACGACCGCTATTTTATCTACCGTTTCCATACCCTCGACCACTTTTCCAAATACTGCATATCCCGGATTGCGCCCCTCGGCATAGTTCAGGTTTGGGTTGTCCTTATGATTAATAAAAAACTGTGCTGTTGCACTATCAGGCTGTGGCAGTCGCGCCATTGCTATGGTACCTCGATTATTTTTCAATCCATTTTTGGCCTCGTTGACAATAGGCGGATGTGTTTTCTTCTGCGCCATATCCGGCGTAAATCCGCCGCCCTGTATCATAAAGTTCGGTATCACCCTGTGAAATATCGTCCCATCAAAGAAACCTTCCTCCACATACGTCAGGAAATTCTTGACCGTAACCGGCGCTGCTTTTTCATCAAGTTCAACGACAATATCACCCATAGTCGTTTCCAGTTTTACCTTTTTTGGTTTTGCATCCATTTGCTTCGCCCCTTCGGTTTTCTCAGATACAACAAAATTGGGTCTCTGAAAGACGGCTGCTTGCCGTATTTCAGAAGCTTCTGTCCCCGCTCCAGGCAGAATAACGGCAGCAATGATAATTAAAAACAGCATCAGTAGCGGAACAAATAAAAGTCTGCGAATCATAGGATAATCCTCCAAAAACAAAAAAAATTTAGAAACCAAAATTTAATAATCAGCTATCAGTAACGAGTAAGAAGTTTTTTTATTCCCACTTGTGTTCTTTAACAGAGGCGAGAATCCTCTCGGCACATTCCATCGCCGCCAAGCCTTCTTCGACGCTGACCTCAGGTTTCGACGCCTTATCTGCAACAGCCTGTAGAAAAACCTCCTGCTCAAGCCGCAGCGGTTCATTGTCGTCTATCCGCAGCTTCTCGTAATGAACCAGCTTTGTCCAGTCGGTCTTTAACAAACCAAACTTTCCGCTCTGCTTGAGCTGGCGGATTTTATTTATCAGCTCGATGTTGTCAGTATCGGCCTTTATAATCGTGCCGGTCTTTTCGAAATAGTTCAGGCTCAGATACGCCTGTCTGCTGAAGACCCGCACCTTTCGCTCGGTTTTAAGTGCCAGTCGCGAGGCGGTGATGTTTGCAATACAGCCGTTCTCGAAAGCTATTCTTGCATTACAAATATCCTCGCTGTCAGCGTCGATAACGCCTATGCCGACGGCATCGACTCTCTTTACCTCACTTGCCGCCAGAGACAAAACTATGTCGATGTCGTGAATCATCACGTCAAGTACTACGCCAATATCTGTTGAGCGGAAAGGATACGGACTAATACGGGTCGCTTCAATAAACCTCGGTTCAATCTGGAGCCGTTTCATTGCCTGAACAACAGGATTACATCGCTCGGAGTGGCCAACGGCAGCAACAACGCCGTGGTTCTTCACGAGCTCAACAATCCCCCGCGCCTGGTTCACATCAGATGCCAGCGGCTTTTCAATCATTACCGCAACATTGTTTTCAATAAAAAACTTCGCCAATTCATAGTGCACAGTCGTCGGCGTTGCTATTGTCACCGCCTCAACTTTACCCAATATATCCCCGCAGTTGGCAAATGCAGAGCACCTGTATTTTCTGGCAAGCCTTCTGGCCTGGTCGATATCCGTATCAACGACAGCCACCAAATCACTTTGCGGCAGGCTGTCATAGACCTTCGCATGTATCGACCCCATTTTGCCTGCGCCTATAACGGCAGTACGTATTTTCATATATGGTATCTCTCTTAAGAAGACAGGAGACAGAATTCTGTCGCCCGTCGTCTGTCATCTGTCGTTCGTCCTCTGTTCTCTGAATTTCTCAAGGTATCTGCCAAATCGTTGTTCGCCGCTCCTGATTATCGACTCGAGCATAGCCCGAACATTCTCATCGAGTCCGTCCTCTCGCTCCATTGCCTTCGCATTCTCCAGCAATACCCCGCCCTTGCGATAGAGTTTTTTGTACGCCTCGGTTATTTCCTGCTGTTGCTGCTCGCTCAAACTAGCTCGCGCCAACCCACGCTTATTAACGCCCCGGACCCTCGGCGGATAATGACCACTGACAATAAGAAATGGCGGAACATCCCGATTAATCCCCGCAAGCCCTGCCGCATAGCACCATTTGCCGACAGTTACAAACTGATGCAGCAAAACCACCCCGCTCAGCCACACTCCCGTCTCTATCCTGCAATGTCCGCTTACCTGCACATAGTTACTCATAACAATCTTATCTTCGAGTATGCAGTCGTGCCCGATGTGTGCTCCAATCATAAGCAGATTATTACTTCCTACTTTCGTAAATTCACCCTGATAAATACTCGGATGAATTGTTACCTGTTCCCGAATGGTGTTGTTATCGCCTATGACAAGCCTTCCAATCTCCTTATCTGCACTCAGGCCCAGCAGTTGCGGCCTGCCCCCTATCGCACAATTGGAAAAAAAGTGATTGTTCCGGCCAATCTCGACGCCCTTGCTAATAACCACATTAGAGTCAAGTACCGTCCCGGCGCCAATTGAAACCTCGCCGTCGATACTACAATTTGGCCCAATTACAACACCGTCAGCCAGCTGAGCTTCCTTGTTAACTACTGCACTGGGATGCACCTGAATCATTTTTATATCTCACCTTTCATATCCCATCTCTTAACGTTCTACCTCGAGCATCACGCTTTCTCATCATCTACAAGCATAAACTTTATTTGCGCTTCAGCAACTACCGTCTTGCCCACCACCGCTTTGCACCGGCATTGCGCTGTTCTTTTTCTCATCCTGATAGTCTCGGCCGTGAGGACAAGCTGGTCGCCGGGGATGACAGCCTTGCGCAATTTTACGCCATCCATACTCAAAAGCATCGCTAACTTGCCGGCATGTTCCAGTTTCTGCGCGAACAGCAGGCCGGATATTTGCGCCATTGCCTCTACGATAAGAACGCCCGGCATAATGGGTGTACCAGGAAAATGGCCCTGAAAAAATTGCTCATTGAAGCTTACGTTCTTTATCCCCTTTATCCGCCTGTCGCCTTCGATTTCAA
Source organism: Sedimentisphaerales bacterium (assembly GCA_049284355.1). GTDB lineage: Bacteria > Planctomycetota > Phycisphaerae > Sedimentisphaerales > Anaerobacaceae > CAIYOL01. The sequence continues at coordinate 4,913 of JBAPXT010000182.1, read as the reverse complement.
CCACCTTGTCTACCAGCAAAAATGGGTATCTGTGTGGCAAAATCTTGGCAATCTGCCGAATATCCAAAAGCGCGTCAGTCCCGAACTTCTGAATATGCGCCTGCTGCTCGGCTGCTTCATACAGTCTTTTTACAAGCTGCTGGTTTAATGAATGTCCGCTCTTATAGGCCACCACTCTTCCCTTAATAGCTCGGCCAAGCAGCGAAAGGTCGCCAATCAAATCAACAATTTTATGCCTGGCGCACTCGTTGGGAAATCTGAAACTGTTCTTAATCGGGCCGTCTGAGCTGATAACCAGAACATCGCGAGGGCTGAGATGTGTTCCTATTCCGCGAGCCTGAAATTTCATCGCCTCCGCCTCAAACAAAAAAGTCCGGGCCGGAGCCAGATGTTTCTCAAAACCCTCCGGAGTCACACGACAGCTGAAAATCTGCCTGTCAATCCCGGTATGACCGCTGTGAGCTAAGTCGTAGGTAATATTTAAGCCGTCGTCTGCGTATGGCAGTGCATATATCGATGAATCACCGACGGTGATGCTGACCGGCTCACTGATAGCAAACTCTTTGCGCTCCTCTGCCTGCTCAACCAGCCCGGCCTGCTTGAAAATCCTGAAGTACTCGGCACTGCTGCAGTCTGTAGCAGGCATCTCCGGGCCTTCAATCTCCACAATCAGATTATCTATTTCCAGAGCACTGGCTGCAGCCAAACAGTGCTCAACAGTCTCTACGCTCACAGAACCTTTTTTTAATGCCGTGCGTCGGCTTCGTTCAGCAACATTTGTTACAACAGCGTTAATCCGCACCGGCTCGCCGACATCGGTCCGTACGAAGACCACTCCGGCACCGGCGGGGGCGGGACGAAAAACAACCTTCGCCTCCACGCCACCAAACATACCTTTGCCCGATACCCTCGCTTCACTTTTTATCGTCTTTTGCAGCTTCAAGTCTTTCTATCCTATTGCGCAGTTGCTTGAGCGACTCAACCAGCTCCGGCAAATGCCTCGTCAAACCGATTATCCTTAATGCCCCTGTTTTCTCGTCTGCCGGAGAGCCAAATATTTTTTTCCCAGCCGTTACATTGCGAGTAACACCGGACTGAGCACCGGCCATCGCACCATCTCCTATCTCTATATTATCCACCAGGCCGACCTGCCCGGCCAATACAACACCATCACCCAGCTTGCAGCTGCCGGAGATGCCAACTTGCCCTGCTATCAGACAGCATTTGCCGATTACCACATTATGTGCGATTTGCACAAGGTTATCTATCTTTGTCCCGGCCCCTATTACAGTATTTCCAAACTTCGCCCTGTCAACGCAGCAGTTGGCTCCTATCTCGACAAAATCTTCTATTACCACTCCGCCGTTGTGCGGAATAAGTTTGTGGCTGCCGTCGATAAATGAATAACCAAAGCCGGTTGAGCCGATGGTGCTGTTGGCCTGAATAATCACATTATTGCCGATTGTGCAGTTATGATAAACAACAACATTGCTGTCAAGACGACAATTTTTACCGAGTTTTGAATTCTCGCCTATTTTGCACCCGCTGGCAATTACGCTGTTTTCACCGATTGCAGCTCCGTCGTCGATTACTACGCCCGCCCCGACAGAAACGCCCTTGGCGATTTTTACATTTTGCCCCACCTTCGCCGTTGGGTCAATTCCTTCAGCCGCAGCTTTCAGTTTGGGCGCAAAAACATTCAGTGTCTCTATCAGGGCCGCATCGACATTTTTAACAATCAATTGCGGCTTGGCCAAACCCTCAATACGCCTTCCAACGATAACCGCTCCCACACGCGACTTTTTGAGTAGAGGTATGTGCCTCTCATTCTTAATAAAAGTAACATTACTCTCGCCAGCCGCCTCTACCGCGCCCACAGCGCTTATTTGTCCGCCGCCGTCACCAACCAACTCAGCGCCAACTCGCTCAGCCAATTGTGCAACCGTCAATCTCATTTCAAACCCTTTTATCCGCCGCAGGCGCATTTAGCTTTGAGTTTTTAATCTCAAGTCTCAGCTATAACTCAAAACTATTTTTCTGCATCCAGCCGGGCTGTTACCTCATCGGTTATATCCAAACAGCCGCCGCTATACAGCAATTTCTGCACCCTTATTGCCAGCCCGAGCTCGCTCGCACTTGTCTCAGAAAAATCGACCTCGTCCTCTTTAAACACCAAATCCAACCCCTTTTCTTTCGCAATCTCGCCCGCCATCCGCAAAATGTCCTGATAAAGTTTCTTCATCCACAATCTATCTTTCATATCCAGCTGCTGCTTGTAGAATTCTTGTTGAGCCTGATAGCTGGCCTGCTTTTCGAACAGCTCTTTTGCCTGCACCGTATAATCACTGCTGTCTTCTTTCAACGTTTTCAGTCCCGCTTTTTCAGCTTCGATTTCCTTGGAAAGTTTATCCAGTTCCGCAATGATTCTATTCTGTTCGGCGATGGCTTCTTCCCTGTAGCTAATGCTTCTCTTGCACTCCTGAAAGATTTTCTGAATGCTGACAACCCCGGCCTTCAACCCCGCACCGGATTGCCTCGGTTCGGACTGCAGTTGGACTTGTTTCTTCACTGTTTCCTGTATCTCTTTGGTGTAATCCTTGCCGCCGAGCTTAAGAGTGTTTAAATCGGTCTTTAAGTCCTCTATTTCCTTGCTGAGCTTTTCCACTTTAACAAGGATATCCTCTTGCTCGGCAGCAACTTTTTGTGTGAGCTGATCTCCTCTCGTAAAGCTGCCGGACTCGTAACCGACCACTGCTAAAGCTGCCACGCAAGCCACTACTATTAAAACAATATTCTTGGTTTTCATAACCTGAACCTTTCCATATTTCTTTGGTTGTTTGTTAAGTGTTTAGAACAGCCTGCCCACAGAAAAACTGAAAACCTGCGTCTTGTCGTCGCTGCTTTTCATCAACGGTGCAGCAATCTCTAATCTCATCGGAACAGGCCCAAACCACTGAGGTATCAGTATCTGTAGCCCTGTTCCTATCGCTGCACGGTAACCCCCCGAATCAACCATACCGCTGTCAATGAAAAACAATGCTGCAAACTTCTCGCTCTCCAAAGGCACGGTTACCTCAGCATTGGCCAGAATTATCCAGCTGCTGCCTATCGGGTCTTTGTCGACGCCGCCCCTCTTGCTTATACCCCGGTATTCAAAACCTCTTAGGCCGTAAGAGCCCGTGCCGCCGGCATAAAATTTCTCAAAAGGCGGTGCATCACCTATCGCAGTCGCCCCAAGTAGCTTGGTTGCCAGGACAGTCTTCCGCTCTGCCAAATCCTCTGAGAGCGTCCGATACCGTCTGTAGACGCCGCTCGCTATTCCAAAAATGTGGTCGCCGGCAACTTGTTCGTAACCGAAGTCGAAACTATAACCCTTGGTCGGATTAAATCTGTCGTTGGTAAGGTCCCTTCCGACGCCAACCCTGGCTCCCATAAGAACATTATCCCCTTTAACAGCGGTGATTTCCTTGGGGGCATCGGAATCGATGTTGCTGATGTTAACATTTTCCATTCTAAAACCGAGACTTCTATACCATTGGTCTTTGTATCGCTTCTCGAACCCTAAAGATCCTTTCAGCCTCTTTTCCCTATAGCTTTCTCTGTCCCTCGCCCAGCTCGAGCCGGCCACATCAAGAGTGATAGGCTTGTTCCGAAAATATGGCTCGCTGAAACTAATCGAATATTCACTGACTTCTGTCCCCGGCTGCAAAGAAATTCTCAAGCTTTGTCCTGCGCCTCTGAACGCCCGTCCCGTGATAAACTCATTAAAGCTCTTTGGCCAGTCGCTGATGTCAAAATTCCGCTGTTCAAAAACTGCCTGTCCCATGAGACCATTGTCGCTCGACACCCCGGCACCCAGCATCACCATACCGGTCTGGCCTTCAATAATACTCACATCTGCGTCCCTCTGGCCGGCTGCCTCTCCGTGGGGTGTAATAGTTGCCGATTCGGTCACTGCCATTCTTCGTATCTCTTTTTCCAATTTGCCGCTGCCGTCCCCGCGGGCTATATCGGCGTTGTACCACCGGCCCGGCTGGAAATCATATTCATTCAGCACATGCCGCACCACCTTGTCCTGTGTTTGTTCGTTGCCGGTTATATTAATCTGTCCGATTCGAAAACGCTCTCCCTCTGTTATCTCAAGTTCAACATTTACTTTGTCTTCGGAAACAAACTTGATACTCTGTTCAACCCTCACATCAATAAAGCCGTTTTCACGGTAAAGTTTAAGCAGCCCCTCAATGTCCGAAGTGGCTTTTTGCTTATTATAGATTTGCCCCTCTTTTAATTTCAACTCTGACCGCAACCGCTCTGTATCAAAGTACACATTGCCCCTGATATCAATCTTCTCAACAGCATAGGCATGTCCCTCATCAATTACGAAAGTGATACGGACTTTGCTCTTATCTTCGGCAAACTCTCGTTCTGCCGTTATGTTGGCATTTAAAAACCCCTTTTTGTAATAGACATTTTGCAGCCCTGTAACGTCCTTAGTAACTTTCTCTTCAGTGTAAGTGCCAGGCAAAAAAACCCATTGCGTTTTCTTCGTATTTATTATCTTTTTAAGCGACCCGGTTTTCAGTGCCTTATTGCCGCTGAATTTCACCTCCACTATTTTGACCTTCGGCCCTTCATCAACCGTATAAATCACATTTCCTGTCGATAGCTTTTCGGCATCCAGGCTCACCTGGGCAAAAGCAAACCCCTTCTTCTGATAAAATTCAGCAACGGCTGTTCTTCCGGCTTCGGCCACAGCCGGTTCGAGGTAATCGCCTTTCTTAAAGGTCAGCTTCTCTTCCAAGGTCTTGGCCTTATACTTGCGGTTGCCTGTAAAAACAATCGACCTGACGATATTTCTCTCGACAACAACAAAAGTCAGCCGGATTTTTTCATCAACAACGGCGGTATTGTAA
>JBAPXT010000181.1:0-2949 GCA_049284355.1 Sedimentisphaerales bacterium | reverse complement strand
AATCTGTACTTTGGGGCCTTCCAGCTGCAATGCCGCTGTCTTAAAAAAGCTGGTTCTGTCCGGAATGAATGTCGCAAGGCTTAATTTCTCCCACGGAACCCACAAAACCCATAAGCAAAGCATTGATATTATCAGGCGGCTGAACAAAACCCGCAGAAACAAAATAAAAATCCTCCAGGACCTCGAGGGCTGCAGAATCAGAGTCGGCCTGTTCAAAGGCCCAAAAAAAATGGTCGCCCTTGCTGCAGGCAGTATAGTGACCCTCATCAACAAACCGCAAACCGACAAAAAAAATGTCATCCCCTTTGACTACCACGGCTCCCTGTCGGATATAAAAACCGGCTGTCACATCTTCATTGATGACGGCAGCATCGCCTTGAAGGTCAAAAGCCGCAATCAAACTGGCTTAAAAGCCGAAGTCCTCGTCCCAGGCGTTGTAAAGGAGCACAAAGGCATTAATATCCCCGACATCAATTTGAAATTCGATGGCCTGACCGAAAAGGACAAAGACGACCTCATCTTCGGCATAGCAAACAAGGTCGATTTTATCGCCCAGTCGTTTGTCCGAAACGAAAAAGACATTCTCAGCGTTAGAGAATTTATCAACCGGCACAACTTCAATTGTTCCTTGATTGCCAAGATTGAGAACCGACAGGGAATTGAAAATATCGACAGGATACTGGAAGTTTCTGACGGCATTATGATTGCCCGCGGCGATATGGGTGTCTCTTTGCCAATCTACGAAGTTCCCGTGATGCAGAAAATCATTATCAAAAAGTGCCGCCGCCGCAGGGCCTTTGTTATCACCGCCACGCAAATGCTCGAGAGTATGACCGAACACATCCGCCCCACTCGTGCGGAGGTAAGCGACGTTGCCAATGCTATCATAGATGGTTCCGACTATGTAATGCTCTCTGCCGAAACCGCTGCCGGCAAACATCCCGTCGAAGCTGCGCAGATGATGAGCGATATAATTATGTTTACGGAAAAATCCCTCAAGTCTAAAAAAATCTAACCCGCCTATTTAGCCCCTCGGCCTGCCGAGGGGTTCTCTCTCGCCGTGGCAATCCCATTTTACTAGCGACTACCGACCAGTGACTAACGACTAACCTTTGTTTTAACCCCTAAAAATCACGTTTTTTTACTCGCCTCAAAGATTTTAACTGTGTTTTTCCCCGCCTGTTTTGCCATATACAAGGCCTGGTCCGACCGGCTTGTAATATCCTCAGGACTGCTCTCCGCATCATATTCCCCCACTCCAACACTTACAGACAGGCCTATTTGCTCTTTTTTCCACGTTATTGGCGAATCCGCGACCGTATTGACCATACGCTCAGCAGCTACAACAGCGTCAGCCAGTGAAGTATTGGGCAAAATTACCGCAAATTCATCCCCGCCGTAACGTGCTGCCGTATCGATTTGCCGCACGCACCCCCTTATTTTTCTGCTGATTTCCGTGATTACCTTGTCGCCGGCCCGGTGCCCGTATGCATCGTTTATCTTCTTGAGATTGTCGATATCGACCATAATCAGTGAGATTTGCCCCCCATACCGCCGCGTCCTCCACAACTCTTTTTCAAGAATTTCGTAAAATGTCTTGTGGTTCACAAGACCGGTCAAGCCGTCCGTCGTAGCCTGATGCTGTATCTTCTCGAAAAGCTTTATATTGCCTATCGAAGCACCAACTAACTGGCTGAACAGCTCTATAAGTGCAATATCATCGCAACTGAAGCTGTCACCTTCTGTTTTGTCCGCCAGGTTGAGCACGCCGACCACCCTGTCCTGACAGATAAGCGGGGCAATAATGCAACTGCCGGTCTGGTAATGTCCGGAAAAAGCGCGTTGCGATTTCCTGATGATAGGTTCTTTGTGAGTATCTATGTCCTGCACCTGCAGAAGTTCTTTACTTCTTACAGCCATAACCATAGGCGAAGGCGGATTTTGGTTGATTGAAACTATCTTGTTTATAAGAAACGGATGATTATATTTCTGAAGGTGCAAAATACCGCTTGCCTCATCAAGTATATATAGCGAAGCAAACCTCACGCCAACCAGACTGGGGATGTTCTTAATGCAAACATTGGCTATCCGTTCGATATCGAGGCAGTTTATCTGCCGGGCCAATGGAGTTATCTGTTCAAGCAGAGAAACACCGCCGCCAGCGGCTTCACCAGCATTATCGGAACTCTTATCGTTTCGATGCATAGTTTAACCGTCATAGTTTCAGATAATAATATTCGGTTCGCTTACCCTGTATCGGATATTTTAGTAAGGGTATTTGGCAAAAACCTTGTCTACCTCCGATGGACCTATAACTTTTCGGACTTTTCTGTGTTATGCCGACTGGTCACCAGTCCCAGTCCCAGCCAAAGGTCTCTGCTCTGCAACAAAATCGCCCGCAGAACGACGTACCCAAGCCATCATCCCAGATATACCCACACCTTTGCCCTATAATACACCCACACTTTTGTCTGAAATGTGCCCAAGTCCCCCGTTCCCAAACACTTAACTAATAATATTTGGCGAAAAACGCCTATAATAATGATAAATCCAGAGAAATATTGGCAAATCCCTGCCTGCCAAGCAGACAGTATCCGATAAAAAACCACTCACTACAGAACCTGGCTAAATTTTTTCAAAAAAATTTCAAAAAAGTTGGAAAAAAGTTGACATTCTATAAAATGTATTTTACATTTTGCAAAACGTAAAGTATCTTTTATGAACTAATGTAAGCTAACAGTTGCTGCTTTGAGAAGAGTCAATAAGGTGAACCTGAATTGAGATGATTATTCAAACGAAAGCCATCAATGACAATCAGGTGAGTTTTAGCCAACTTTGTATTTTACCTTTTTGAGCCTTTGAATTCGTAATCGTCGGGTCATTAATTGATATATTATAAGAAGTTTTTCGCAATGCAGATAGAAGCTAAAAATCGGATACTGCAAATAC
>JBAPXT010000180.1:0-13249 GCA_049284355.1 Sedimentisphaerales bacterium | reverse complement strand
GGTTTCAGAGCTTTAAGGAACCTTATGCAGCAGCATTCCTGCCCGCAGCTTTCTATATCGCCGAGCAGCTTGGCTTCGTCCCGCGAGCCAATTTGGCGCATTTCGATTCTTGTCTGGTGTTCGCGTGCGATTCTCTTTACCAACTCGCGGAAATCCACTCGGCCGTCAGACATAAAGTAGAAGATGAGGCGCTCTCCGCCGAATATGTGTTCTGCGTCGACTATCTTCATCGGCAGGCCCAATTCCTTAACAGAACGTCTGCAGCATTTGAGTTCTTCTTCTGCTATTTTACGCAGATGTCTTTCTTCGCTTATGTCTTCAGCAGTTGCGTAACGAATAAATTTTCCGGCCTCGTCGACGGAAAGGTCGATTTCGCTATCAAAGAAATATTTTTTGATTTGGTCCTGGTTTAATTTAAATTGTCCCGCCCTGTAGGGACAGAATTGTCCTACGATACAGCCCAGTTCGAGGCCCCTGATGGTTTTTACCACGACACGGCTGGGTATTTTGGGTACGTGGGCTTCGTGGTGCTCGAACCAGCCGAGCGTACTCATTCGGCCGTAGCTGACCAGCATATATTTTTTATTTTTTGCCTGTTTGGGCTTTATTGCTGCGGTATCTGTCATTTCAGCCGCCTATTTTCGCGTTAGCGATGCTATTTCTAAACCTTTATTATATCAGAAACTACGAGATTTAACAATAGCTGTTCGAAAATAAGCTTTTCGTTGACGCTGGCTTCGACCCAGCGTATCGTTTTGTAGGCATCGGCGATTTTTTCCGCCAGCAGCTCGCAGCTGAAACGCCCGGCTATGCCTTTTATTTGCTCTTTCTGGTCGGAATTGATTAAGCTTTGCGGGCCTGCGATGTTTAGTTTCATCGCATCATACAAAGCCGATATGATTACTTGGATAAGGGTTTTCTGTGCCCTGCGATTTACATCTGTTTTGCTGACAGCTTCGTTGAGGTCGCCGCAGACATCGGCGATTTTTTTGCTTTCACCCAGGAGCCATTCGGCCAGTTTTAAGCAATCGGCCAATTCACAGGTTGAAAGAGAGTCGAGCAGTTCTTTTTTAGTTTGATAAAGATTTGCATCAGCCAGCTCAAGCTGGGCCCACTGGCATCCCTGCCCTAGGCTGCCCTGGGCCAGGCGGGCGAAATATTGGGCCTTTTTCTCATCGAGGCCCATCGCCTTTAGTTTGTCGATTATCCTCTCCTGGTCTATGCGCAGGAAGCGTATTGTCCGGCATCTTGATTTGGTGGTTGGAAGAAGCCTTTCCATTCGGGTGCACAGCAGGATGATTGTGCAGTATTCGGGCGGCTCTTCGAGTACCTTCAGCATTGCGTTTTGTGATGAGGCGTTTAGTCTTTCAGCTTCGCTGACGACGTAGACCTTCCTTTGCGACAAGGTTGGCCTGGTCGATACTTTGTCGGTTAGAAATTCACGAATGACATCAATCGCCAAATCGACGGGCGTTTTCTTGTCCTTGTTATCTTTTGTAAATTCGAGCAGCTCTTTATAGATAAGGCTGAAATCGGGATGCGGGCCGGCCTCGAACAATCGGCAGGATTCGCACGAGCCGCAGCTGTCGGCAAACCCCTTTTCCATAACCGGATTTTTGCAAAGCAGCAGCTTGGCCCATTCGCGGGCGGTCTTGAATTTGCCGACGCCTTCGACGCCGGCAAAAATATACGCATGAGGCATCTTGTCTGCGGCAAAGCCCCTTTGCAAAACTGAAATCGCCTTGTCCTGACAAAAAATTTCTTTAAGTGACATTGTGGGCTAAAACACTTTTTCAACGAGGGTTGTTACTTGTTGATGAACTGTTTCAATATCGTCAGCGGCATCGATGATAACAAAACTCTTACGGCCTTTGGCCAACTTGAGAAATCCTTCGCGGACCTTTTTATGGTAGCTGTCGCCTTTTTGCTCCATTCTGTCGAGGTCTTTCTTGAGCCGTTTACCCGCTGTTTTCAGGTCAACATCGAGGATTATTGTCAAATCAGGCCAGGGTTTTTCGGGGCAGTCTCTTGCAATTTTTATGACCTTGTCAATGCCGAATCCGCCGGCAAAGCCCTGATAAGCGCAGGTGCTTGAGAGCCACCTGTCGAGAACGACGCATTTATTCTCCTTTAAGGCAATCGCTATCTTCTCCTGCCAAAGCTGGACTCTTGCTGCCATATAGAGCATCACTTCTGTTTCCGTTCCCATCGCGATATGCTCCGGGTTTAGCAGGATTTGCCGGATTTTCTCGCCGATGGCTGTTCCGCCGGGCTCGCGGAAGGTCTCGACTGCAACACCCTGTTTTTTTAACCAGTCAACCAGCAGTTTTGTTTGCGTGGTCTTACCGCAGCCGTCCGGGCCATCGATAACAATGAATTTACTTGAAAGATTGCTTTTCAAAATCTGCCTCACGTTTTCTCTTATTGAGAGGATATCTCAACAATTTTACCTTTGCACACAACAAGGGCTTGAAGTTGTTTGTTTTTCATTATATCGCAAACACCAATGGGTTTCCCTACCGCAAACAATTTTTCATTTACTTTAATTTCAGGCACAACAAACGTAATAGCCAAGCCTCTTTGGCATTTTAAATTCAGTAATTTATTGTAGTCCTTGCTTACTTCTTTAATAGCACTCTTAGCCCTGACATACTTAATCTCAATGAGTAAGAGCAAATCTTTTTGCAAATAAGATTTCGCTGCATTTTCTTTGGTGTTCCAGACAGCGATGTCAATGTGTTTGCCTTTATTCTTGCCATTATGTTTATATCTGCACCATTGCTCGCAGTGAACAAGGCACGGTGTTTTTGTTTTCGGGTCGTTTTCTTTGTTTTCAAAAACAACCCAGTCTATTTTTTCGCTGTTCCATTTACGGTCGTCTCCAAGGATACTTTTAATTGAGTTATAAAGGCCCGCTTGAAGGTCACCCTCATAGACAAAAGTTTTTCTAAAATCTTCGCTACTTTTTATATAAGAATCTAAAAATTTTTTGACGCCTTTCAAGGAAGCTTCAAGAACCCGCTTCTTCGCCCCATCATCAATTCTCGTATCGTTTGGTATCAGGTTCATTTAGCACCTTGCACATTATTTGATAGCCAGTTTACTAATAACATACTTATTATGCCAGCTATATAGCTGACTATGAGCCATATCCAGTGGTGTCTGTATTCTGCGAACCACAAGCCAGTTCGCGTAAACCAAGAGTTGTATTTACGTCCGAGGTCATAGCCACTTATAGTCAAAGAGAATGTTAAACGTGGATTAGACCCAGCTTCCTCGTAAGTATAGCCTTGGACAAAAATTTTGGGCGAACCAGTTATAAGCCCTCGTTTTTCAAGTGCCTCGTTCGCAATTGAAACTCTGTTCCATTCTTTAAGCCACGTTTCATATTTCTTTACATATTGCGGACTACCAGGGGGAGGCAGGTGTGGTGATGCACTTGACTTTATAAAAGTCATCAAGTTTTCTGAGGAAAATTCGTGTTGTTTGTCAACTTTACCAATCGTGACATAATAACCCTGCAACAATCTTCTTTCATCTTTTGGCAGCCACATATTTGTTTCCATATCTGGTTAATTGCCGATTTTTCTAGGCTTTCCATCTTAGCTGAAATTGCCCAAAATAAATTGCTCAGTAAAACCAATAGCACTGTTTACGCTTTCCTTTTCGATTTTGCCCCATTCTGCGTGAAACGCTTTATTCCTCAGTTTTACATAACTTTGGACTATTGTTGCTTGCGGGTCTTTGAGCAAGCCCTGCGACTTCAATGCGTTCACAACTTGGGACATATCTGCATCGGAGACATTCAGACCCTTCTGTTCGGCATATCTTTTCAATGCGTCCTCAAGAGCAGCGCAGGCAAGAACAGCAGCAACATCCTTATTATTTTCTTCAAGTGCCTGACGAGCAGCAGTTATGAAATCCCCGAATATACCTGCCTGTGCTTGCAATTGGATATTTCCGACCAAGCCTGCCTCAACTTCGGATTTTACAGATTGCAATACACCTTTTGTAGAATAAGCAAGGTTTTCAAGAGCACGTCTCATATCGTTGTGGTCTTTTTGTTTGCAACACGCTGCGTGCTGTTCAAGAAATGCTTTGGTCTTATGGCTGTTCCCGCCATATAGTAATTCTAAAACATTGATTGTTCCACTCACAACTTCAGCACTACTGGTGTCGTCATAACCGCGATTTTGTAGTTCGTTAATCCGTTGGATTATGCTGTTTTTATCGATCTGCATTTTTGTCTCTCTTTAATTATTTTGTCAGTTGGAAGTTTTCTTCGCCGACAAGCTGTCGCATTTTTCGGCAGAACTCAAGATCGGGATTGACGGAAAGGCCCCTGTCGGCACTTGCGTAAACTCGGCCTTTGCCGGTCCTTACCGCTACATAAACAGGGCTTTGTCCTCTATGATGCTGGCAGATGCTTTTTATCGCCGCCACCTTTTCTTTGGTGACGTCTTCGGCGTTCAGCTTTATCTTTACTTTCGCAGCTAATTTTTCTCTGACATTGTCGAGCGTTATCAGCTCCACAGCCATGATGTTGGGCTTTTCCCTTCTGTAATCGAGTTTCCCCTTCACAAAGACAACGCTGTCTTTGACCAGCAATTCTGCGAACCTATTAAGCACATCCGAGAACATAACAACTTCGACCTGCCCCTGTAAATCTTCGAGCGTAAAGACGGCCATTTTTGAACCGGCGTTTCGTCCCTTTTGTGTGATGTGATATCTAACTTTGCTTATCATTCCTCCGATGACGATTTGCTTGTCCTGGGCGTAATTGGCTAATTGCGAGGTGTCGAGCGTGGAATAAAGACTTATTGTCTCGGCGTAATGACTTAATGGATTGCTGGTCACATAGAAGCCGAGGACCTCTTTTTCGTAAGCTAACATCTGCGGCTCCGGCCAGGGAGCGACATTTGGCAGGCGCTGGTGGTCTTCTGAATAATCGGCCCTGCCGACCGTTTGGCTGAGAAAGTTCATCTGGCCGTTTTGTTTGTCGGTTTGTAGCTGTGAGCCGGTTTGCATTGCCTTTTCCAGACCGGCTATCATCTGGGCACGGTTTCCTCCGAGCCGGTCGAATGCCCCGGCTTTTATCAAAGATTCGAGCACCTGTTTGTTGGCGGCCCTTAAATCGACGTTTTCGCAGAAATGGAACAAGCTCTGGAATCGGCCGATTTTTTCTCGTGCTGTGATGATTTGCTCAACGGCCTTTTCGCCGACGCCTTTGACCGCAGCCAGGCCGAAACGTATTACGCCCTTTCTGTCCTCGCCGTGGCCTTTGTAAAGAGGCGTAAAATCGACGCCGCTTTCGTTGATGTCCGGCGCCAGGACCTCGATATTCATTTTCCCGCACTCGGCAATATAACTGACGACCTTATCGGTATTGTCCATTTCATAAGTCAAAAGAGCGGCCATATATTCGACAGGCCAATGGGTCTTCATATATGCGGTCTGGTATGCGATGATGGCGTAGCGGGTTGAATGGCTCTTGTTGAAGCCGTAGCCGGCGAAGCGTTCTATAAATTCGAAAATCTGCTGGGCCTGGCTTTGGGTCAGGCCTTTATCAATGCAGCCTGCTGTGAATCTTTCTTTTTCCTTGGCGATGGTTTTGGCTTTCTTTTTGCTTATCGCCTTGATTAGTCCGTAGGCCTCCCGCAGCGGTATATCGCCGAGGCGATTACAAATCCGCATCACCTGTTCCTGATAGACCATAATGCCGTAGGTCTCATCGAGGATTTCCTTCATAATCTGGTGCGGCAGGTTCCATTTTGCGCCGTGTTTTCGGTCGATGTAATCAGGGATTAGTATCATTGGACCCGGGCGGTATAGTGCGTTTGCGGCGATGAGGTCTTCGATTCTGTCGGGTTTCATTTTCATCAGTAAGTCCTGCATACCGCCGGACTCGAATTGAAAGACCCCTTTTGTTTTGCCGCTGGAGAATAATTCAAAAACCTTCGGGTCGCTGAAATCGATTTTTTCCAGGTCAATGTTTTTGCCGTGGAGGTTAGCGACCAATTGGCGGGCACGCTCCAGGACGCTGAGGGTCTTCAGCCCTAGGAAGTCCATCTTTAGCAGGCCGACTTTCTCAACTATAGGCCCTTCGAACTGGGTTATGATGTCGTCTGAGTCGGCTGCCTTGTAAAGGGGTATAAAATTGGTCAATGGCTCATCTGCAATGACAACGCCGGCGGCGTGAACAGACGCATGGCGGGCGAGGCCTTCGAGCTTTTTACAGAGGTCGATTACCTTTCTTGTTTGCTCGTTTTGTTCGTAAGCCTGTTTTAGCTTCGGCTCGGTATTTAAGGCCTTATCGAGTGTCATATCAAGCGAGTCGGGGACAAGCTTGGCTAATGTGTCGGCCTCGCTAAGCGGCACGCCGAGCACTCTGCAGATGTCACGGATAACGGCACGGGCCTTCATCGTTCCGAAAGTTATGATTTGTGCGACATGGCCGTATTTCCGGCGGACGTAGTCGATGATTTTGGCCCGGCCGACCTGGCAGATATCGATATCAATATCAGGCATTTCGTTGCGCTGCGGGTCCATAAATCGCTCGAAAAGCAGGTCGTATCGAATAGGGTCAACATCGCACAACCCGAGGCAATATCCCACAAGTGTACCCACACCGCTGCCTCTTGCGCCCACGGGGATGTTGTTTTCGTGGGCATAATTGCAGAAGTCCCAGACGATAAGAAAATAGCTGGCGAAACCTTTTGATTCGATTACGTTCAGTTCCCTGTTGAGTCGTTCTTTTATTTTGTCCGTGATTTGGCCATATATACGCTCAGCCCGTTCGTAACATAATTTAGTAAGAAACTCATCGGCAGTTGTGCCGTCGGGGGGTTTGAAGCGGGGAGCGTGGCGGGTTTTTAAATCAAGCTCCACATTGCAACGCTCGGCGATGGCCAGGGTGTTGTCACAGGCCTGTGGGGCCATCTCGGCAAAACACGACCGCATTTGTTCGGCGCCTTTTAAGAAAATATCTTTTGGATAAATCATCCTGTTGGGGTCATCAGCGTTTTTGCCGGTGCTTATACAGCATAAACAGTTGTGTGCCTCCCAGTCATCTTCCTGCAGAAAATGCACATCGTTGGTTGCAACCAGTGGTAGCCCCGTTTTTTTCGCAAGATTTATCAGTGCCTCGCAGATGTGCGGGTCATCGTTTTCGTGGTTTTGGATTTCGATGAAGAATCTGTCGGGGCCGAATATCTTCATATAGCTTTCTATAGCGGCAACGGCTGCCTTTTCATCGCCACGGGCCAGCAGGGTTGCAAGCTCGCCTTTCAGACATGCTGATGTGGCTATCAGCCCGGCGTTTAGCTCGCCGAGGATTTCCTTGTCAATTCGGGGACGATAGTAAAATCCTTCAGTGAAGCCGATACTTGCCAGTTTCAAAAGATTTTGATAGCCGGTGTTGTTTTCGGCCAAAAGTATTAGATGAAAGGCCGCATCGGTGATACTGCATTTCTGCTTGTCGAATCTGCTGCGCGGGGCGATATATGCTTCAATGCCGAGGATTGGCTTGATGTGTAGGGCCAGGGCTTTTGTATAGAATTCGACGGCGCCGAACATATTACCGTGGTCGGTAACGGCTACAGCATCCATTTCCAGTTGTTTGCAGCGCTTAAGCAATTCGTCGAGAGATATTGCACCATCGAGAAGCGAATAGTGACTGTGCAAATGAAGATGCGTAAATCCCTTGCTTTTCATAGGTTAAGCAATTCCTTAAAAGTAAGATTACATGCTTATGATAGGAGCTGGGCCCAACGGTGTCAAGGGTGTAGATTTTGTGGTGGTCTACGGAAAGGCCGGTGGTAATGTGAGAGCCCTGAGCGATTAAGAAATCGGTCCTCTGTTATGATTTTTAAGTTGACATTTGATACGTTGCTAAGTACGCTTTTATGCTCATTTTTATAATGAGCGTGCCGTACGAGCTTATATGATTCTCAGCCGTGAAGCGTGTGGCTTATTGGCCGGGGAATTATTAATCATATTTACAGGAGAAAATAGAAATGTCGGCGAAAAAACAAAGAACGGGCATTGTATTTTTGGCGGTGCTGGCAACAGCGCTGTTAGCTTCGACCTGCCTCGCGGCAGAGGGCGAGACTGTCAGCTTGAAAGGATTTGTCAGCGTTCTCAGAGACGTCAATGACGTAATCACGTCAGTGCAGTTGGTTACAGACCAGGAGACCTACAGTGTTGTGCTTGATGCGAAGGGTTTAGAGCTTGGCGATAAGATGGAAGGCGAAGAAGCTGCAGTCGATGGCGTTGTTTCCAAAGAAGGCGACCAGAAGTGGCTGAAAGTTTTGACATTTAAGGCAGTTGAAGAAGAGCAGAAATAGACCCGGGATGGACGGGATGTCAGTTTGAAGAAACTTGAGGTATAACACCGTCGCAGCCAAGATGATTGTCTGCGACGGTTTTCTTTGAGAAGCTAAATATCGTTTTTGGGGTGTGAAAAACGTTTTTCGGATAGGACGTTAGTCTGTAACTCTTTACGGCATAATAAGTAAAGGTCGAATTTTCACCGTAGGCATATCTTTGTATCTTCACAGCCAAGGGGGTAAACCTGCCCTCGCTTTTTGATGTTTGAGGTACAGAAAAAATTGTAAAAAAATTTTTTTTTTCTTGAATGGTGGAAAATTTCTTGTATATTGTGCCTCTTATGCAAAGTGGGACACAAACACAGAATTGTGCTTTCCTGTTGTCCCCAGTACCAGCTCTTATGGTATTTCCCGATGTTATGAAACCGTAGCGGTTCTCCAGAGAAGATGTGTATTCTTCTTGGGGGAGCTGCAAGTGTATAAAATATATTGGAGGTAAAGAAGTATGTTGACAAAGAAGAATCTGGTAAGTCTTGCGATTTTGTTGATCGCAGGGACTGCACTTCTGGGCACAGTATGCTTTGCTGCTGAGCAGGCCCCGAAGGCAGTCAAAGTGGTGCAGGGTTTTGTAGGTGTTAATAAGGACGCAAATGATGTAATCACCAAGGTAACATTGACAACAAAAGACAAGGTTGTTTATGATGTGGTACTGAATGCAAAGGGTATGGAACTCGGCAAAAAAATGGCCAGCAAGGAAGTTGAGGTCGAGGGGACCATTTCGAAGGAAGCCGGTCAGGAAACTATAACAGTAATGACCTTTAAGGCGGTCGAAAAAGCGCCAGCGCCGCCACCAGCGCCAGCACCCAAGCCAGCAGCACCCGAGGCTAAGTGAAATATAAGAGAATATCCTGAAAACAAAAATAAGGGATAAAACCGCTGTGAGAAGTTATCTTCTCATAGCGGTTTTTTTGTTTGGATAGTATAAAACTTTTTTTGCGGGTGGGGTTCGGAGACTTTACGTGTCGGTATGTAGTTCCTTTAACTTGTCGCTTTTTTCCAGGAGCTTCTTTGGGTGGCCCTTAAGCCGGAGATAATAGTAACTATCAGCGTAAGTGCGAGCGTTATGGCAGTGAACCAGTATCCCCAGGTGGCGGTCTGGACGTGGGCTATCTTTATTACCACCGTTCCGACGGCAAAGGACTGTAAGAACATTTTGATTTTTCCGGAGATTGTGGCGGCGAAATTGACGCCGCGTGCTTCGGCAATATGACGCAGTGTGGTAACGTAAACTTCTCTTGAAATGATAACCCCGGCCACCGACCAGTGGATTATGGTCATTGTAGTTGGATTGAAATTAAAAAGTTTTGGCTCACCGATTATCGCAAAACAAACAAAGGCGCCGCATACGAGGATTTTATCGACCAGCGGGTCCACTATTCGCCCAAACTTGGTGGCGATGTTTAATTTTCGAGCTACGGGGCCGTCTATCACATCGGTAAGACCGGCAATTACAAGGATGATAAAGGCAGTGTCAAGAAAACCCGGGTAAGGGACCTCGCCCTGAGCATAGAATCGCGGTGAGTAAAGAAGCATAACCAGAAAAATGGCCGTCAAAGCGAATCGACCCAATGTTAGGATGTTGGGAATCTGCTTTAACATAAGCCTCAGTTTACCCTCGGTTGTGTCATAATTCAATATTAATCTGCCTCAGACGGACTAAACCTGCTCAACAATTAAATCGTAGTTTTCTGTGTCGATGACCTTTGTGTTAATGAATTGGCCGGCCTTTGCTGAGTAGTTTTTTATAATGCAAATGCTGTCAATGTTGGGCGCCTGGCCATAGAAGCGCCCTTTTGCAGTGTCTTTTGTTTCAACAGAATCGACTAAGCATGTAAGTTTGCTGTCGATTCGGGTTTTGTTCTTGGCAAAAGCGATTTTCTGCTGCGTCAGCATCAACTCTTCGAGACGTTGTTGTTTTATCTTGTCCGGCACCTGGCCGGGCATCTCCGCGGCGACCGTCCCGGATTCAGGATAGTATTTAAAAGCGCCAAGCGCATCGAATTTGGCCGATTTGACAAAATCCAGCAGCTCGTTAAATTGCCGGTCGGTTTCGTCGGGAAAGCCGACTATCAGGGTGGTTCGCAGTGCAGCATCGGGCAGTTTCGTCCGCAGCTTTTCAACAAGGGAGCATATCTGTTCTTTTGTGTCAGGCCGGTGCATATTCTGTAAGATTTTGTCGTTTATATGCTGGATTGGAATATCGAAGTAGTGGACGATTTTCTCGCTTTTTGCGACGGTTTCGATTAGCTGGTCTGTAATCCCTGCCGGGTATAGATACATCAGTCTAATCCACACCACGCTGGCGATTTTTTCAAGTTCTTTTGCCAGCTCGCTGAGACCGTTTTTTATTTTCAAGTCCCGGCCGTAGCTGGTGATGTCCTGTGCTATGACGTTTAATTCGACCGCACCTGCAGAAGCCAGTTCAACGGCTTCTTCGATGATAAGTTCTTTGGGCTTGCTCCTGAACGGGCCTCTTATTGCCGGTACTGTACAGTAAGAGCAGCAATGATTGCAGCCCTCACTTATTCGCAGGTACGCCCAATGGCGCGGGGTAATGAGAAATCTGGTTCTATCGTCATTGATTGCATGCGGCGATTGACCAAGGAAAGAAGCTGGTTGTTTGGAGCGGATGGTTTCTTTGATTATCTGGCCTATTGCGTCCCGCTGGCCGAGGCCGACTATGGCATCGATGCCATTTGACTGATTGAATAACTCCGTGCCTAACCTTTCCGGGAGACATCCTGCGACAATCACTTTCTTTACGGTGCCGTTGCGTTTGCAGTCTACAGCGTGTTTTATTGTTTCGAGCGCTTCGGCCTTGGCAGGTGCAATAAAGCCGCAGGTATTGACGACAACGACATCGGCCCGCCATACATCCGGCGGCTCGGGCTGAGTGGTTATCAGGAAACCTGCTTTGGCGATTTCGGCTAACATTCTTTCGCTGTCAACTATGTTTTTAGGACAGCCCAGCGCCACAAAGCCGACGGTCTCCTGACTTCGCTTGGTTTTTTGATGTTTTTTCTTTCTCATAGCTGGATAAAAAATAGCAAAAAAACGCTGCTTGGTCTATGTTTTAGTTTATCAGGGCTGCGGGATAGTTTCAAAGAATATGCTTGCAGGTAAAAAAAGTGTATGTATACTGGGGATTACCAAATAGGGTTTAGGATTTTTAGTTGAGGGACTGTATATGGACAATTTCGATATCAATAAAACTCCTCCCCGTCGTGACCCCAATGAGTCAATTCCTTTTGATGATACAGGTAATGCAGGTGTTTCACATTCTCCGCTGAATTTCGGCGGAGGCGACGCGGCAAAAGCACCGAAGACAGAAACCCCGGCTCAGCCGCCGACGATTTTTAAAAAACCGGCTGAAAAAATAGTCTCCGCCGAACGAATCACGGGGGTTAAAACCTTCTTTACAAAATTACACCCGGGTGCTATTGATTTCCTCGATGAGCAAATCACCAGCTGGCTTAAAAGTAACCCCGGTATCTCTATAAAACAAACCAGTACAATTGCAGGTGAGATTCAGGGCAAAAAGACCGAGCCTAACATTATAGTTACGGTTTGGTATTGAAAGCCAGTCAGTTGGCTGGGGCTTGTCAAAGTAGCTCGTTGATTGCGGCAGCGAGGATTTTTTTACTGGTCAGGCCCACCCACTTCTTCTGAACCTGCCCGTCCTTGAATAAAATAATAGTCGGTATTGCATTTATACCGAATTCCATAGCGCTGTCACGGGCATCATCGGTGTTAAGCTTGCAGATTTTGGCTTTGTCTGAATATTCATTTGCAACCTCTTCGAGGATAGGCGTCATCATCTTGCAGGGCCCGCACCACGGCGCCCAGAAGTCAACCAGAACCGGCACTTCAGAGTTGTGAATAACCTCGTCAAAATCAGCATCAGTCAGGTCAGTTATGTTACCAGCCATTATTCTGTCCTTTCCGAGATTGCCATTTTGCGAAAGATTGCAAAATGGGTCACACAAATTTCTTGTCGACGAATGATAAGTATTTTAGCGATGAAGAGAAGCTGTGTCAAATGTTAATCCGCCTGCGGTGGATTAATTTTCCATCTGCTGTTTATTGGTGGACTCCATTTTTTCATATTCCGCAGCTGAAGCCGACGGCTGGCTTTCAGGCGGCAATTCGGTGATGGGAATAGGCGGTTTTTCCTGGTTCTGGGCTTGTACAGGCGGTTCGTTGTTGGTCTCGGCAAGAACAAGAATAGCTTCCTGCACAGCCTGCTCGGCATTCTTATCGGTCAATGGCCGTAAAAATATGGAAGTTCCCTGCTGCTCAACCCCGACCAGTTTCCCTCGCACCAATTCAAGAAGTGCCATAAATAATCCAATCATTACTATGCGGTTGGGCTTGGACTGGAAGATTCGTTCAAAACTCATCGGCCCTTCCGTTTGCAAACGGTGCAGAATCTCTATCTGATACAAATCAATGGGCGTATCGTCTTTGATGAGACGTATGTTGATATTTTCGCCGGTGGCCTCCAGAATTGAGCCAAACACTTCGAGCAGGTCCCAAACGCTCACCTGTTCGATGTCAATCTCCGGCTCGCCGCCGGGCTTTAACATCTCGACAATGGTAGCGGGCCGCGGAAAGCGTTGGTTTGTTTCGTCCGCTGCGGCGGCAAGTAAATTAGCGGCGTCCTTGAACTTCTTGTATTCGAGAAGCTGGCGGATAAGCTCTGCCCGCGGGTCGGCTAAATCTTCGGTCTGTAATTGCTCGAGGTCTGTTTTTGGCAGCAGCATTGCCGATTTTATATGCATTAGCGTTGATGCCATTACTAAAAAATCGCCCGCCAAATCAATGTCAAAATTTTTCAGCATTTCGATATAGCGGATGTATTG
>JBAPXT010000179.1:0-2316 GCA_049284355.1 Sedimentisphaerales bacterium | reverse complement strand
CTCCAAACCGACCTAATCAGCTACGCAGTAAAATAATATTAAGCAGAAATCTGTTTGAACGAAGAAACTGTTTGGCATAGAATCCACTTTAAAGGCAAAAATTTCGAAGGTTTAAAATGTATATCATACCGGCAATTGATTTGCGAGACGGCAAGTGTGTCAGGCTTATCCAGGGCGATTACAGCCGGCAGATAACCTATGAGGACGACCCCGTCAAGCAGGCGAAGGAATTCCGCTCGGCCGGTGCGGAGTGGGTGCATATCGTCGATTTGGACGGGGCCAAAATCGGCAAACCCGTCAACACAGACACAATATCAGCCATAGCGGCCCTGGGTCAGCTTAAAATCGAGGTCGGCGGCGGATTGCGCGAGGAAGCTTCCATAAAACAACTGCTCGACATCGGCGTTGAAAGGGTAATAATCGGCACGAAAGCCGTAAGCGACTTCGAGTGGTTTAGTAAAATGGCTGAAAAGTTCAGCGGTAAAATTGCGCTCGGCCTTGATGCGCGAGGCTCCAATGTGGCTACTGACGGCTGGACGAAAGATAGTTCTCAGTCTTTATTAGAGTTCGCAACCAAAGCGGCGAAATTACCAATAGTGGCAATAATATATACCGACATTACCAAAGACGGTATGATGGCGGGACCAAATCTTAAACGAACAAAGGCACTGGCTGAGGCGGTGCGGATTCCTGTTATTGCTTCGGGCGGTGTAAGCAAAATAGGCGACATCAAAAAGCTGGCTGCAACAAGCGTTGAAGCGGCAATAATCGGCAGGGCCTTATACGAAGGCACACTGAATCTATCCGACGCAATAAATGCTGCAAAATAGCCGCTGCCGGCTCTATTTCTTCTCTATAATTAAAGCGGATACAGGGGTTATTGTGTAGCCGTAACTGTATGGCTGGACCGGCAACCTGTATTGAGGAAGAGGCAGCTCCCCCCAACTGTTGATGCCGCCGACGCCCATTTGTTTGTAATCGACATTGACGGTCGTATTTCCATACGATATTTCATTGGGATGGTTCGCTGCTTCCAGTTGTACAATAGTATAAGGCCAAGCGCTGACCATCAGCATATTGTTAGAATCGTCGGATTTTCTGAATTGCAGTCCAAAGCCGTTTGAATCGGTAACATTGAACCATCGCACATCCGCGCGGTTGGCGTTTTCCTGAGGTTCGATATAGTCATAGATGAAATCTTTTATATTCATACTATACAATCCTACGATGCCGGAGGTTTTCCTGTCCCAGTATGTTTCCCAGGGTCCGCGGCCATACCATTGAACCTTGTTATATTTTGCCGGCATAGCCAGTTGCATACCGAATCTGGGCAGGTCGGCGAGTGTACCTGTCGGAGTAATACTGGCCTGTACCTGCACATCGGCGTTTCCGTAAATCGTATAGACAATATCGTAGTCGGAGTTATTGATGGCGGGCAAGGTAAAGTCCACAGCGATTACAGCTACGGCGTTTTGCGGATGGGTGGCAGTAATACCGTCCACGGTACGTGTAGAACCTGCAGTTTTCCAGATGCCCTGTCGGTTCGGCATTGTGTTGCCGTTGTCGTTATCTGTCGGAGCACGCCATAAATTGGGCGCCAGGTTGCCTGCAAGCAATTGTGTTCCCTGATATACAAAAGATTCCAGCGAACCACTGGTTTTCCCTATTGCGACTTCGAAATTAGTTCCTGTCACAATATAGCGGCTCGTCGTCTCAGTCAGCTTAAGACTATCCATTTTTGCAGGGTCCGGCGGCGTTATCGGAGGCACCGTCCACGGCATTTTGAACTGGTCCCAGGCGATGAGATAACCAGCATCGGCCCACAAGGTATTCTGCGACAAAGCAGAATTAACCTTCAGATAATATTCCGTCCCGGCCGGCTTGACTGTCGGCTCTGTAATTGGGACGTTCACATCCTGCGTCTGGCCCGGTCCTATAGACAGCTTCGGCAGAGTTCCCTGCTGGATGACTTTGCCGTTGGCTGTCAGCTCCCAGCTGATATCGACGAAGTCAAGCGTGATAAATGCATACTTATTGCGAATCCGCACGACCTTGTTGGCGAAATTATCGACCGGCTCAACTTTAATATACTGATAGACCTTTCTTACCTCGTTAAGGTGCGGATTGGGCTTTCTGTCCGGCGCTATAAGGCCGTTGCAACAGAAGTTATCGTCATTGGGAGCATCATTGAAATCGCCGCCATAAGCCCAGAACTGCTTGCCGCCGCTGAACTTGCGAATACCCTGGTCCACGAAATCCCAGATGCAGCCGCCCTGTGCCGACGGGTTGGCCTCGATTGCAGTCCAGTATTCCTGG
>JBAPXT010000178.1:0-5630 GCA_049284355.1 Sedimentisphaerales bacterium | reverse complement strand
GGTTCCCGAACTAATACTCGCTCTATAAAAAGCAGCATAAGCTAATTTTCGGCTTGTTAGGGGCGGCACTTTGCGTTTTTTTGTTTTTTCTGCCATTGGAAAATTGTTGGAACTCCAGCTTTGCGGGGTCACTTTGGCATCTGAGCAGAAGTTGTAGTTTAAGTGGTTTTAGGTTTTTGTTTGACTTGTGGTTCTCAGCCGGCGAAGATTGCCGAGCCGATACGAAGGATGGTTGCGCCCTCTTCAACGGCCAGTTCATAGTCAGAACTCATGCCCATACTTAATTCAGTAAACTTTGGGCCGACTATTTTTTCGCCCCGCATCTCAACAAATAACTCTCTTGTCCGAACGAAACAGGCGCGAATGACATCTTTGTTGTGCGTCAGGGGTGCCATTGTCATCAGGCCAATCAGTTTCAAATTCGGCAGGGTTTCTATCTGTTCTGCCAGATGCATCGCTGCTCCTACGGGGACCCCGTATTTTTGTGGTTCGTTTGAGGCATTGACCTGTAGAAGCACTTTAGGGCATAAGTTTAGCTTGGGGGCAGAAGCGTTTATCTCTTCGGCCAGCCGAAGGGTGTCAATCGAATGTATCAAAGAAACTATTGGCAAGACCTGGCGGACCTTATTGCGCTGCAGATGTCCAACCATATGCCAATTGACTTTTTTCGGCATAGCCGGATCATCGGCTCCGGCTGAAAATTCATCTATCTGTGCGGAAATTTTCTTTAACTGTTGAACACGGTTTTCACCAAGCTCGGTAAAGCCCAGATGAATAACTTCTTTTATGGCCTCGATAGGAGCGGATTTGGTTACAACAACAAGCTTTACCTCGCCGGGGTCTCTGCCGAGGCGGGCACAGGCAGAGTTAATGGCCCCTTTTACGCGTTCTATTCTCTCCGGAATTCTTGTCATAGAAAAATGGTTAAGAATTTAAAATCAAAAATTCACACCACCCAAAAAGATACCAGCTCGCAGCTGTTTTTGCCAGCGTAAAAATTCCTAAGGTAGAAACTCAGACAGGTTTTTTAATTTGGCGGGGAGATACTTATTGACCACAAAGTCCAGGCCGTGCTTGGCAAAGGCCTGTTGCTCTACACGGACCCCCATCTTCAGCATCTGGTCGATTGCCTCCTGCCAGGGTTTATGGTGTTTCACGAATGGGTCGTTTCGCAGGGCATCTTTGGCTCTTTTAATGTCTACCTCTTTTAGAGGATGTGTGGGCAGCTTGTAGGTTATGATATCCTGGGGAGTAACACCGAGGAATCTCGCTGAAGGAACACAGAAAAATTCGTTCAGATGCGCTGCCTTGCCTGAGCCTACCTTCAAAGTTCTGTAGATATTGAAATAACCATAAGGGTCTCCGTCAACAAAGGCATAAACGGGGATTTTCAGATGGTCTGTTAGTCTTCTTATGAATCTTCTGCAGGCCCGCGTCGGCACGCCGCCCATACTGATAAGAATACATTCTGTTTTCTTCCAGTAATCATATTTTACGAGTCTTTGAAACATACCGGCCGTTTCGATTGCAAGAACAAATTTTGCCTGGCTCTGGAATCGGAGGTTTTCCACGTCCGTAGGTATTGAATAGGCGCCGGAGCCGAATTTTGCGCAATCGATTTTGATTTTTTTGCCTTTGGCATCGGTGTCAATAACTATAAGCCTGCCTGTTATTTCCCCTCCCTTTTCTTCCGGTATGAACCTCAGCTGCTCTCGATTGACAGCGAACATCGCTTCAACATCATCCATAATAGTGTCCGACTCTTCCTGTTCTGAGAAACCAGCTTTGCCCCAGTTTTTGGAGACATAATAGGCCTCTCGTTTTGTGGCCATATCATTTGTGTCAATGAGCTCCTTGGCAAGCGACATCATCTTAAGTGTCTGTGCGAAAGTCCTTACCGTTCTTACGGTTAAAGTCCGCTGCTTTTTCTTGCCGAGCATCTCTAAATAGCCGATTTTGGGCTGATATTTGACATTGATTAGAGAGCGGATTGGCGTAACCATTGTAGGGCTTTTGCTGTTTAGTATCTTTGTGTGAATGTCTTCAGCGGTTTTGGTTATCTTTTTGGCCACAGGAACGGTTTTTAGTTTTGTCATCGAAAAACTCCAAAAATGACTTCCTTTAGATTTATCGCCTATAATCTACGTTAATAAGCATAAGTATTCAAGCCATTTCATTTGATGATTTCCGTTTAGGATAATGTGCTGAACGCAAAAAAAATCGAAAAAAGACAATTTTTACCTTGCATTTTGTTGTCGTTATCTGTATATTAATCCTGTTAGGAAAATATAGGGTTGGGATGTGGGATGGTAGTCTTCCCTTAGAAATTTGGGTTTTTCCGGTTTTTGTTTGACAGATTTTCTTGGGAAAGGTAGCGTTTTCTGTTCATATATTAAAGTAATGAAATAAAGCTCCTTAGGAGCTTACGAACCTCGGCGAGGCAGTGTGGCACGCCGGTTTCCCCCCCAGCCGGTTCCACCACCTCGCCTTTTTTTTGCGCACGTCGAACCGACCATTTAGGAGATGGAGCCTGGCTTGTACCCTTTTAGGCTTCTGTGAAAAGCAATAAAGACGATGACGGCGATAAAAGCCGCTGTGCTGCCAAAGACAAAGGTCGCAACGGGCGAGATGTGCTCCCAGAGGATGCCAGCCGCCATACTTGCCGGCAGGGCCGCAAAGCCGGTTACGAAATGATAAGTGCCCAGAGCGGTTGCTTTCAAATTAGCGCCGGCCAAATCGGAAACGAAGGCCCTTTCGGTGCCGTCAACGGCGGCCAGGACGACGCCGTAAAGCGCGAAGAGAACTATGTAGGCACCAAGCGAATCGAACACCGCAAAACCCAGCGTCACAACGGCGAACATCGTAAAGCCGAAAATAAGGACGGGCTGCCGGCCGATTTTGTCTGAAAGCGAGCCGAGAGGTATGGCAAGGGCGCTGTAGAAGATATTGAAAAGGACATACAAAAGAATAGGGGCGGCTTTGGACCAATCACCCGTGAACAAATGCTGCGTCCTTATTACAAAAAACATATAACTAAAATTGCCGAGGGCGAAAATGCCCGCGACGATGATAAACAGGCGAAGGGGTTTGGGCAGCATTGCCAGACCGATTTTCAATTTCGCATTTTGTTTTTGGATTTCTGGCTCCTTGACGAAGCGCAGGGGAGGCAGCGAGGCGAGGCCTATAACGGCGGCAATCAGAATAATAGTGGAAAGCTGGAAATGCGCGAACCAAAGGAACATAAACGCAACAGCTGAGCCGAGAATAGCGCCTATAGTTTCGAGGCCGCGGTGTATGCCGAAGCCCTTGCCCCTGCTGCTGATGGCGACTGACTCGGCTATGATGGCGTCGCGGGCGGCAGTTCGCAGGCCCTTGCCGAGGCGTTCGAGAGACGCAAAAA
The DNA here is from genome assembly GCA_049284355.1 of Sedimentisphaerales bacterium. GTDB lineage: Bacteria > Planctomycetota > Phycisphaerae > Sedimentisphaerales > Anaerobacaceae > CAIYOL01. The sequence continues at coordinate 2,230 of JBAPXT010000178.1, read as the reverse complement.
CGACTGCGCTTGGCCACATCTTTGAAAAAGACAAAAACAATTTGAAAAACGACGATACGCCGTAGCCCCAATAGACAAACACCTTGCGTTTTCCGGTTTTGTCGGACAGGTAGCCGCAAATCACCTTGAGAATACTCGATAAACTGTCCCGTAATCCGCCGACCAAGCCGATAATCTGGCCCGAGGCGCCGAGCGACTGCAGAAACATCGGCAGAATCGGCATTATCATCTCGCTGCTGAGGTCGTTGAGAAAACTTACGATGCTAAGGAGGATGACGTTGCGGAAGCCGCCCTTTTTACCATTGTCTACCACAGCGTTATTCCCCCCGAACCTGGACTGAAAAACTCCTGCTGCGTGGACCGTCGAACTCACAGAAGAAAATACCCTGCCAGGTACCAAGTACCAGTTGACCGTCCCTGACCAAAACTTGTTTACTACAGCCGACCAGCGTGCTTTTACAATGCGCATCAGAATTGCCCTCGGAATGCTGATAGCCGGGATTGTGATGAGGCACCAACTCCCCGAGAGTCAAAAGTATATCGTGCGGAACCGAAGGGTCGGCATTTTCATTTATGGTAATCGCTGCCGTTGTATGGGGACAATAGACTATCGCATCACCGCTTGTAATACCGGATTGACTGACGGTAGAATTAACCTGGCTTGTAATGTCAATCATCTGATTACGGTTTTTGCTGCTTATGTGAAAATCTTTTTCGACGATTTTCATTATTGCAAATCCTTACATTTGCTCGACAACTTCTATACCTAAAAGCTCACTCAAGCCGTGTTTGATGGTCTTTGCCGTCAAATCACAAAGCAGCAGCCTCGTCGGCCTTTTATCAGGCCCCGAGTCGAGGACCGGACAATTCGTATAAAACACACTGAACTTCTGAGCCAATTCGTACAGATAGCTTGTCAGATAGTTCGGCCTGTAATCGCCTGCGGCAGCTTCTATCGCCTCACCATAACGAATAAGATGTTTTGCTAAATCAAGTTCGCTCGACTCGGTCAGCGAAAACACCTTCAATCCGGCCATTTCCTTATCCACATCAATTCCCCTCTCCTTACCTTTATCTTTAATTGACTGCACTCTGGCGTAAGCATACTGCATATATGGTGCCGTGTTGCCCTCCATCGCCAGCATCTTATCAAAGCTGAAGACATAATCACTTGTTCGGTTGTTGGAGTAATCGGCGTATTTAACTGCCCCGATTCCGACCGCCTTGGCTATTTCGTCCTTCTGTCCTGCCGGCAAATCGGGATTTTTCTCTTCGACAATTCTCTTTGCCCGCTCGACTGCTTCGTCGAGTAATTCTTTTAATTTGACATTTTCGCCCGAACGGGTTTTCAATGGCTTGCCGTCTTCACCTAAGACGCTGCCGAAAGTAACGTGGTGCAACATTTCTCGTTTTGCCCAGCCGGCCATTTCTGCCACCGCAAAAACCATTTCAAAATGCAACTGCTGCCTTGCGTCAGTTACATAGATAATCTCGTCAGCTTTCAATTCATTGACCCGATATCGAATCGCCGCCAAATCCGTCGTCGCGTAAAGATGTGCCTTGTCAGACTTTTGAATAATAAACGGCATTGGTTCGCCTTCTTTTGTTTTAAATCCTTTCGGAAAAACACAAATCGCGCCCTCAGACTTAACCGCAATATTACGTCTCAAGAAATCATTGACAATGGGCAATAAATCCTTTCGATAATCGCTCTCGCCGCGTACATCTTCCGTAGATAAATTAACATTGAGCCTCCTATAAATCTCATGGCAATATTTTAATGATATTTCTCTAATACGTTCCCAAGCGTCTTTTTCTTGTTCATTATCTTTATCATCGATCTTTTGCAACATAGCTGTTATGTGACGTGAAAGGGATTCATATGGTCTTGAGATATACTCGAAAGTTCCCTCATTCTTTTTCACACGCGTTGGAATCATTAAATCCAGTCCATTTAATGCTTGTTCCAATCGATTTACATACTGGTAGAGAATTGTAATTTCCCCCCATATTTCACTGTCTTCTCTTTTCTTGGGGTTATTAAGAAAACGCCTAAAGTATCTCTTCCCATCACCGCGCTTTTCTTCGTAATCTTCTTCCCAATCTTTTTCATGTCGATTACGTATGTCTTGGCAAATAATTTTAAGCCTTTCTTTATTGTCAGCATAATTTTTAAGTTCTACAAGTTCAGTTTTGTAATATAATTTGTTATTATGTTTCTCCTCATCCA
>JBAPXT010000177.1:0-8727 GCA_049284355.1 Sedimentisphaerales bacterium | reverse complement strand
GCATGGGAAATGCCCATCATTCGACTCAAAAGGGGAACGCTCCAATACAGCAAAGTTTCAAACGGGAATGTCAAAGCTGTTGCAGCAGTACCCATTGATGCAGGATTTACCCCAGCAAAAAAAACACAGGACGGCTACAGCTTTAATATAATAACGGCTGAGAGAGCTGACCGTGGTAAAAGCGTCCTGACCGGATTTTGGAAACCCGGCAGGATTACAATTTCAGGCGGAATCTCATCGGCCGATATCCCCGCCTTTGAGAAGGCCTGGATGATAAATTCTCTCGACGCTGAATTGAATTATGACCCCAGCAACACTTACTCACTGAAGCTCAAAGTAGAAGATTTACACAGCAGACATATCTCTGCCGATGATACTTTAGGTGCTGATGTTGCTGATAGACAAGCGTTTTTAAGCAAGCAGGGCCCATTTGCTGCTCTGCAAAGGTTCTTTAACCAATACCGGCCATCCGGAACGGTCGCTGCCGACATCCAGGCACGCGGCAGTTTGGAACGATTAAGCGAAAGTACGTTGGTCGGCAAAATCTACTGCAAGGATATTTCCATCTGCGACCGCAGCTTCCCTTACACCATAGAGCACCTGACCGGCCGGATAGACCTTACTGAAAAAAGTGCGGTCCTGAACAACCTGAGAGGCAGGCACGGTAACGCCGATGTAAATCTCGACGGCTGGTCTAAAGATTTTGGCCCAAACTGGAAGTACCAAATCCAGCTTACAAGCGACAATATGGCTTTGGATAATGACTTGTATAATGCGTTAAGTGCAACGCAGAAAAAGTCCTGGTCTGTTTTCTCCCCGAGCGGTCTCGCAGTGATAGATTATAGAATCAGCCGACGCCCACAAATCGGCGAAAAAGAGACCCTGGTGGTTGAGCTGCTCGGCATCGAAGCTGCTTATCGCCACGCTCCTTATCCATTAAAAAATCTTTCCGGAAGATTACTGTTCACTCGCGATAGCATAACTGCCTCAGACTTGATTTCAGATGTAAACGGCTGCAAAATAATCTTAAATGGAAGAATATCAGCATGGAGCACCGATCAGCCAATATGTGATATCTCAGTCAAAGTAAAAGATATACCTTTGGACTCGACGCTGGCATCCAGCTTATCGGATAAAAAAAGTGATTTTTACAACAAACTTGATATGACCGGCCTGGCCGATGCTGACATAAAGGTCTTTACACCCAAACAGGATTCTGGCCCGACGAGTTTTATCGCCGATGTCAATCTCAAAAAAACTTCCTTGAGAGCGAACGATTTCCCCGCAGTCGTCTCTGACATTTCAGCAAAGACTATCATCACGCCTGATTTGATACAAATTGAAGATTTCACCGGCCGTTATAATCAGACTTTGGTTTCGCTGACCGGCAAAATCTGGCCGGGCAATGAAATCCAAAAACCCTTCTATCGCCTGCTGCTGCGCGCCGAACAGACTGAGCTTAACGATGATTTACTCTCTTTGATGCCGCAGCCGCTAAAAAAAATCGTCACCGAACTGCAACCAAAGGGAAAGGTAAACCTAACAGCCGATTTGAATAAATCCGACAGCAATGCTTATCCCGACTACAAGATAACTGTGGATTGTCCCGGCAACAGCATCAACTTTGAGCCGTTTACCTATCCTGTAAAAGATATCACCGGCAGACTGATAATAACAAAAAATACTATTGCACTGGAGGACATTACCACAACCGCAGCCGATAATACCCTGATAACATCAAACATCTCGACTGTAAAAATTAACGGCCAATTGGTGCTCGCTGATAATGCTTTTAGCAGCGATAGACTTGAGCTTTCAGCCGGTGACATCACTTTTACCGCAGATAATCTCAGGATTAAAGGCAAATTCTTAACCAGACTGAAAGCAGATACCTACTATGACCCCAGCCGGCAAAGCTGGATGACTAAAAACCTCATTGCTGATTGTTACGGCGGCAGATTGACAGGTAAATTCGAATTGAAACAATCAGCCAGCACAGCTTTGGAATACCTGCTGCAGGTAAGTTTTGACAATATTGATTTAAAGCAATTTCTCTCGGACACAAACTCCAAAGAAACTCCTCGCAACAACCAGACCACCGGAAAAATGAGCGGTGTATTGAGTATCGCCGGCCGCACTGGCGAAAGCTTACCCTATATCGGTCGATGCCGCCTCCAAATAACCGATATGCAGATCGGCAAACTGTCACCGCTGGCAAAGCTGTTGTCCGTTTTAAAACTGACAGAGCCGAAAGATTTTGCCTTCGAGCAGATGCTCGTTGATTCGTACATTAAGCACAACCGCCTGTTTCTTGAGCAGTTCGATTTATCCGGCAAATCGGTTGCCTTTAACGGCTCAGGCTGGATAGACCTGCAAAACCGCAATACTGATTTAGTTCTATTCGCACGGGGCCGCCGCCTTGCCACCGCTGAGCCTTCCATTTTACAATCTCTGACAGAAGGTCTCGGCCGCGCTGTTGTTAGAATGGAAGTTACCGGAAATGTTTACGACCCTGAGATAACAACCACAACTTTGCCGGTCATAAAGGAAGCGGCAGGAATTCTTGGCACACGCCGCCAAAAATAAGCAACACAACCTTGCTTCCCCCTGTTGAGATTAACTAGGCAACATTGTGACTGGTTAAGACGCTGATTACTTCAGCTCAGTTATTTCTGTAAATCGCACCAGGGCACCTTTGGTTTGCGGATGCGGCTCAATTGTCCCCACCAGCCCGACTTTTCGGCCCACAAATTTGCTTAAATCATCCTGCGATATCGGCCCTTCCGGCAAAGCATAACAGACCGTCTGGCCGGATTCATCGAGTATGCGGTAATGTTTCATCTTTTCTTCCTGACCGTAAATCTTCGAAGTCTGAAACTGTCCTATTGCTACAAATTTACCCAGCTCGGGAATTTGCGCCAACTTTGCAACACGCGCACTTTCTATCTGCTCACGAATATTCTGCAACTGCGAATCCTGAAGCTGAACTTCCTTGCTCACCGCCAAAACCAATTCGCAACGCTCTATCTGCTTAATCGCAAACTCCGAGTAGCGTGCGGCCTTGCCGGCATCTTTGTTGCCCGCTAGCTCAGCCAGTCCTTTCTTTATCTCCGCATAATTCTGTTGGTCAATCGGCTTAGCCTGCTCGGCCTTGATTTCGTCCGCCAGTGCGTAATACTCCTTTAACTTTTCAGATTCAATGGAAGTAATCGCGGGGGCAGGGACAACCGCCGGATTGTTGGCTTCGGGCTCGGCCTTTGGGCCGGCTTCAGCCTTTGGTTCAACAGTCACCGCAACCTCGCCAACAGCCCCGACCGGTTTCGTATACTGAGTAAGCACCCAAAGGTAGGCGCCGCTCGGCGGAGTAATTTTATAGTAATCGTCCATCTCCTCGCCCATCAGCTCGACTTTATCGCCTCTGCCGAGTTCTAACTGCACAGTCGTGGAGTGCATCGGCTTGAGGAAGTCGGAGCCGGCATAGACACGAACAGCATCGCCGGTAATTACACCAATACCATGATTATTCGGCTCAATGCTGACATACTGTTTTGAAATCCATGAAAAACTGCCTGCCGGCGGAACAATGTGAGACCAGCTGTATTTGCTGGCAATTACCTTCACCTTATCGCCGGCACTGAGCTTGATGCAGTGGTAGTAATTTGTACCCGGCCCGGAGCGAACATTGACATTATCCTCGGTTATCTCAGCAACATAAGGAAAAGATAGCTCATTCCCTTCTGCCTCAGTGACCGAACCAGATTCCTGCGGTGAATTGGCCTCCTGGGCAAAACCGATGGACGCCATGCTTATCAAACAAATGAGAATAAAGAGATTGATGAATTTGGTATAAGATTGCATTTTTCTGTCTCCCAAAAAGAGTCTCTTTAAAAAAATGACCGAAACGTCAAACTATTTTACGCGCTTCAAATTAGCACTCCCCTTACCACTTGTCAACTTTTTTCTCGTTCAAATATTACTTCGAATCACTGCGGCCGATAATGGATAGAGAAGCCCGATTTACCTCTGCAATTTGGCAAGTTCCTCGTTGCACATCTTTACCTGGCCGGGGTCAGATAGCTTCGGAGCTGCGGCCTGCAGATGCTTTATTGCTGACTCCGGCTTATTGAGATAACGGGAATACAATATGCCCACCATCAGCTCCACCTGCTCAACATATTCATAGTTGTTGTAGTGGGTTAGAAACTTTTCGTAGGCCTGGGCTGATTCAGCGTGTTTACCCTCACTGGCAAGCTGATTGGCAATATCCAGCAGGTGCTGGCGCGGCAGAAGCTGCTCACTATCAAGCTCGATAAGCCCCAGATAAACTTCAGCAGCGGCACGCAGATTGTGCTGCAGCATCCAGCCGGCGATTTCATCGCGGAGCTGCTTGATTTTTTCCTCTCGCCGCTGCTGAGCGGCCGTTTTCTTAACCTCTTTTACCTCTATTTGCTTGGCCATTGCCTGGCCGGCAAAAGGGTCGTAACCGCTCCAGACAACATCGCGATAACGACGACGCTGGTTCCATCGTTTTATCATCGCCCATAAATCGAAATGGCTGTTGCTTATCAAGCCGGTGGCGAGCATAAATAATATAGCTGCGATGCCGAAGGTATATCCTGCCAGATGTGCCTCATACGCAATCGCAGAAGGGGAAAATCTCGGTTCAACAATATTGTCCCAGACAATCAGCTTAAAGGCGATAAAGTATAATGCTGACAGCTCCATTGTTCCGATGATGAGAAACCAGTATAAAACGGTAATCAAAGTCTGCGGAAACAAAACCAGATAAGCGCCTGTTACAGCAGCCACAGCCCCGCTGGCGCCGAGGACAGGGTTGGTATGCAGAAGTATATGACCAACGCCGGCGAAAACTGCTCCGCCAAGGTAAAGGCACAAATAATTGATGTGGCCGAGTTTGTCATTAACATTGTTGCCAAACAGGTATAAAAAATACATATTGCCGAAAATGTGCAGGATACTGCTGTGCAGAAAGGCGTAGCTTACAAACTGCCACAAATGTGGACGAAGGGGGGTGAGCATAAATTGCACTGCCCCAGCCCTAAGAACCTCCTCAGTCCCTGTAAACGCATTTCTATGAGGTCCGTATGTCAGTAAAAAAAATATCACATTGAAAACTATCAGGGCGTAATTTGCGTATGGAGGCCTTTGCGGCCGAATACTTGTCTGGACTGGCAATATCATAATTTAACTACCGATTTAAAACTGAACTAAAAAACCGGCTTATTGTAATGGCAAATAAGAGCCGCGACAAGAAATAAAAAAAGGGACGGCAAAAAGCCGTCCCGCCTGGTAAAAACAGCTATTATAGGTATTTTCTCCCCTCGCGGAAAAACATCAACAACAAGCTCATTCCTTTGCGCTACCCGGCTTCCCCCCAGCCGCTCCATTATCTAATAAAAGTATAAAAATAAAATGGTGCAAAGCCAAACTTTGGAGCAAAAAAAACTTTATTTTTTCTCAATGTGATGTTAATCATTGTGTTTTAACAGAGTTGTGAGTAGCGCAAAATGGACACGGGAATAATAAAAAAACGTATCAAGGCAATTCGTTACCAGCTAAAGAAAAGGCAGATAAAATCGCTTCTGGTAACAAAACCGGCCAACGTAACTTACACCACCGGCTTTTTGGGTGATGATAGCTGGGTGCTGATTACAGACAGAGCTGTCTATCTTTTAACAGACAGCAGATACACCGAACAGGCGAAAAGTCAGTGCTGCTGCACGGTAATTCAGCGAAGAGAGACAATGGCTGAGGCAGCAGCCAAGCTGCTGAAAAAACTAAAATCGGCACAGACAGTAGCCGTCGAAAAGTCAGTTTCGCTCGCTGCTTTCGAATCGCTAAAAAAACATGTTAAGGTTCGGCTTAAAGCCGTTGCGAACATTATTGAATCTGCACGCAGCATCAAAGACAAAAGTGAAGTTGCCGCTATCAGTGCAGCAGCACAAATTGCAGCACAGGCCCTCAGGCAAACTCTTGTGTACATAAAGCCGGGAATAACCGAAAACGAATTGGCAGGCAGGCTGGATTTCCAAATTCGCAAGGCCGATGCTGCAAATAGTTTCGAGACAATCATCGCCTTCGGCCCCAACGCTTCGCGTCCCCACCATCAGCCGACATCCAGAAAGCTCAAAAAAAATGACGCGGTTCTTATCGATTTCGGCGTCAAATACAAAGGCTACTGCTGCGACATAACCAGATGCTTTATCGTTGGCAGGCCGAATCCATTTTATAAGAAGGTCTATGCCGCCGTGCAGGAAGCACAAACCGCTGCGCTCAAAATGATAAAAGCCGGCGTCGCAGCTAAAAAGGTAGATGCCGCCGCAAGAGAGATAATTGGCAAATACAATTTACCCGTTTATGGCCACGGCACAGGCCACGGCCTCGGACTGGAAATCCACGAAGAACCGGTCATTTACGCGGGAAATAAAGCCAAATTGCAGCCGGGGATGGTTTTCACAGTTGAGCCTGCTGTTTATATTCCTGGCAAACTCGGCGTAAGAATTGAAGATGACGTCCTCGTAACAAAAACCGGTTTCAAAATATTAACCCGCAATTGCCCACACTAGTCCTTATCGTCCCTTTGACAGGCTCAAGTATTCGTTTGACTATTGAAAGCGATAAGCTATAATAAAAACAGTTCACTAGGGGTGGCACGCCGACTCGTCGGGGCGAAGTGCCCCGCCGTAGCCTGATAGGCGGGTCTGAGAAAAAACCCTTTGAACCTGATCAGGACAGCCCCCGCTGCTTCGCTTTTGCGAAGCAAAACGGCGGGGAGTTATGCCTGCGTAGGAAAGTGATTTACCTTATCAAATTCTGACAGCAAGAGTATAAGTCGCTTCCTACGGAAGCGACTTTTTTGTTGATATTAACCGCTGAAAGCGCAAAGTTCGCAAAGATGACTGAAGAAGAAAAAATAAATAAGATAACAGAAAAAATTATTGGTGCTGCAATTGATGTACATAGTGCTCTGGGACCAGGATTATTGGAATCTGCCTACGAAGCGTGTCTGGCTTTTGAACTTCTCGAACACGGCCTGAAGATAGAGCGGCAAAAGCCTCTACCAGTAGTCTATCGGGGTGTCAAACTGGATTGTGGCTACCGCTTGGATATTCTTGTTGAGAAATCCGTTATTGTAGAGATCAAAGTTGTCGATTCCTTTGCACCGATTCATAAAGCTCAGTTGCTTTCATATCTGAGGCTTTCTGGATACAAAGTAGGCTTGTTGATTAATTTTAACGTCAAAGTTCTTAAAAATGGTATTATTAGAATGGTAAATAATTTTCCTGATTCTCAGCGTTCTCCGCGAACTCGGCGGTAAGAAAGAAAAATGGCTACGCAATTACAATCAGCGAGAGAAGGGACAATTACCGAGCAAATGAGGTTTGTAGCTCAGGCTGAAAATGTCGATGCCGAGCTTGTTCGCAACGAGATTGCGGCTGGTCGGCTGGTGATACCGGCGAATAAACTGCATATCAAAACTAATCCTTCGGCTTCGCTCAGGACAAGCCTGAAGCCAATCGGTATCGGCCGGGCACTTCGTACCAAGATAAACGCAAATATCGGCACAAGCAGCGTTAGTTCTTCGGTGGAAACTGAGATTGAAAAGATGAAAGTTGCTATGGAGGCCGGAGCCGATGCGATTATGGATTTAAGCACCGGCGGCAATCTCGATGATACACGCGAAAAGTTGCTGGCACAATGCCCCGTGCCCTTCGGCACAGTGCCAATCTACCAGGTCATACAGGGCAGAAACGTCGAGGACATAGACTCACCAATAATCCTTGAGACAATCGAAAAACAGGCCAAACAAGGCGTCGATTTTTTCACCATTCACGCCGGTGTGCTGAAAGAACATCTATCGCTGCTTAAAACCCGCCTCGGCGGCATTGTCAGCCGGGGCGGCGCTCTATTGGCAAAGTGGATGTTGTATCACAACAGGCAAAATCCGCTCTATGAGATGTTCGATGATTTGTGCGGCATAATGGCGGAATACGACATCTGTTTTTCCCTCGGCGACGGTCTTCGTCCGGGCTGCATCGCCGACGCCACCGACCAGGCTCAAATTGCAGAGCTAAAAACCATCGGCCAATTGTCCGCCAGGGCACAAAAGGCCGGATGTCAGGTTATGGTCGAAGGCCCCGGCCACGTGCCGTTCGACCAGATACAATACAATATGGAACTCGAACAGCAGATTTGCAATGGCGCTCCCTTTTACGTTCTCGGCCCTGTCGTAACCGATATCGCTCCCGGCTACGACCACATCACCTCAGCAATAGGCGGGACCGCCGCCGCCTTTTACGGCGCATCGTTTCTCTGCTACGTAACGCCAAGAGAGCATCTTGGCCTGCCGAACGTCGATGACGTTCGCGCAGGCGTAATTGCATCAAAAATCGCCGCCCACGCTGCCGATATCGCCAGAGGCCTCAAAGGCGCTGCGCAGCGCGATAGGAATTTGAGTATTGCCAGATTCAATCTCGACTGGGAAAAACATATAGCGGAATCGCTCGACCCGCAGACGGCGGAGAGAATGCATCTTGAGGCCTGTAAAGAAGTTACGGAGGGGGATGACTACTGCTCGATGTGCGGCAAGGAATGGTGCAGTATCAGAATTAACAAGGAAATCCGCGAAGCAATAAAAACAAATAGCGGTTTTTAAGGTTTGCGAGGGTTTCATTTTTGGGTAAAATTGGGTGGTTGAAGTATGGT
>JBAPXT010000176.1:0-1862 GCA_049284355.1 Sedimentisphaerales bacterium | reverse complement strand
CCTTAAATTCAAACTTGTGTTATATCCGTGATCGAATATCCTCTACCCCGATAGAATTGTGAGAATAATCGTTTAAGCGGGATGCGCTTGACAAATACGAAAAACAATGGTACTATCTCGCTAACACTCCGTTAAAATTTCTTAATTAGAATAAGAATTATCCACGGCATGGATTTGTATATATTTGGATATTCCGCGAACAAGTTTACCGTTGATTTTCCAGTGGTATTCCAAAAATAAAAGGAGGTTTGAATGAAAAGAGGAATTACCTGGATAACACTAACTTTTGTCCTTGTGGCATCGCTTGTGTTAGCATCCTGCACCACAAAAACAACATCGACTACTTCTACGTCGACGACAACAACGAAAACAACTACCACTACTAAAACTACCAATACTACCGCTTCAAATGTGACCACAACTGCTACTACGACCACTACAGTAACCGGAAATTGGTGGGACAGTCTTGGTACGCCGCAATACGGCGGCACCTTGACCGATTACAGCCCCCTTGACTTTGGGCTTTGGGACCCAGCCAGCAGCTCATCCCTTGCGACTCTAATGGGAGCCTATGCGGAAGGACTGTACGGGGACAACTGGGCATTGAACCCCTCAACATTCGACTTCAGCACAGGTTTCCGTCCGCCTGACTATGTCACCGGTTCGCTGGCGGAGAAATGGGAATTTACTGGAGCAGGCACCTATGTTGTTCATCTGCGGCAAGGAGTACATTGGCAAAACATACCCCCGGTAAATGGCCGATTATTCACCTCTGCCGATGTAGTTTATAATTTTGGTCGGGATTTCGGCCATGGTGCCGGCTTCACCCAACCCAGCCCCTTCTTGGCATCAAATCCCTTAACTTCAAGCTTGACATCCGTTACAGCCGACGGTGATTACTCAGTTGTTTTTCAATTTAACACACCTAATGTTGAGTTCATATTAGAATCGATGGAAGCAGTCGGCGAGGACCCGTTCTGTGCGCCTGAGGCGGTAAAACAATGGGGAGACCTCAATGATTGGCATCATGCCATCGGCACCGGACCGTTTATTTTACAGGATTACGTTATCGGCGGTTCGGCCACATTGACCAAGAATCCTAGTTATTGGGGAGTTGACGACCGCTATCCCCAGAACCCTATCCCCTATATCGATAAGCTCAGTATATTGATCATGCCTGATGCGGCAACAGGGTTGGCAGCTGTACGCACCGGTAAGATTGATGTAATGGAAAATATTACTTATCAAAATGCACAAGATGTTAAGAGATCAAATCCAGAAATAGTGCAATTAACCGTGCCGGGTGTACAAGGTGGAACCGTAGATCCGAGGAATGATAAGGCACCTTTTAATGACATCCGCGTTCGAGAGGCTTTACAAAAGTCGATAAATCTTGCAGACATCGCAGCGAACTACTTTCATGGCACTTGTCCCTCAGACCCCGTCGGGGAAACATCTTTTTCCTTGAAGGGATGGGGATTACCCTACTCTGATTGGCCGCAGGATGTTAAGGACTCATATGCTTATGATGTGTCCGCGGCAAAAGCACTTCTGGCCGCTGCCGGTGTCAAGACCCCATTCGTTACCGACTGCGTGGCGGATAGCTCCGGGGATCTTGGTTTGTTACAGATAGTCCAGGATGACTTTGCGCAAATTGGCGTTACCATGAATATCACGCAAATGCTCCCCGGCGCTTGGACTAACTTCGTTCGGACAACGCATTCGCAAGACGCGCTGGCATATCGTTCATCCGGTTTCCTTGGTTTGTCCTACCAGCCGTTCCGGCAGTTTATCAAGTTTAAAGCAGGCAATGCATCGAACTATGTCATGACAAATGATCCGGCTTATGATGCATTTTACAC
>JBAPXT010000175.1:0-7243 GCA_049284355.1 Sedimentisphaerales bacterium | reverse complement strand
CCTTAACAATGTAGATGAGAAAATTATAATCCAACCCGCTGAACAAGGTTCCCTGGGCAGGGAAATTAGGGTTCTTTTGAACAGGGACCCAACGATAAAACCGAAATCTGAGGAAAAGTAAGACCACTCAAAACTGAATATTATGGCTCATGACCACCTACATTTGAAAGAGGACATTGCCGCTGAGCTTACTCGCGGCAAGCAAATCCGCGTAAGCATTGCGATGCTGGGAACATTAGCAGGCGGTGTGCTGCTGATAAACAGCCGGTTAGCCACGTTCTTTTACGGTAGTGGTAGTTTCAATGCCGAGTTCTTGGCAATGGTTGGCGCAATACTGCTTGGTGCACCCGTTGTTCTGCACGCAGTAAAAAGTCTCCTAAAAAAAGAAACGCATATGGATGAACTGGTGGCTTTGGCAATAATCGCAGCTTTTGCCACACAAAACTACGTCACCGCAGGGGTCGTCGCATTCTTTATGCTTCTAAGCCAGCTTATAGAAAGCCGAACTGCTCTCGGCGCCCGTGCTTCCATTGAATCGCTTATTAAACTCACTCCTACCAGAGCAAGCCTGCTCGAGAAGGATGGTTCTGAAAAGGAAGTAAAAGTCAGCGCCCTTCGGGCTGGAGATTGCATCCGGGTCCGGCCGGGCGACAACATATCCGCCGATGGCGAAGTTGCGAAAGGCCTCAGTTCCGTTAATGAAGCGACTATAACCGGCGAATCCTTGCCCGTCGATAAAGTGCCGGGAATGCAGGTCTTCGCAGGAACAACAAACCTTACCGGTGTCCTCGATATCGCCGTAACAAAAGCCGGCAAAGATACAACTCTCGGAAAAGTCCAGTCATTGATTATTCAGGCCGAGCATACAAAGATACCGATTATGCGGATAATCGACAGCTATGTTAAGTGGTACACACCGACCATACTGATGATTGCCGGCATCGTCTTGTTCTTCACCGGCGATATCAACAGGGCGATTACGATACTTGTTATTTCCTGTCCCTGTGCGTTGATTTTAGCCACGCCGACGGCGATGGTCGCAGCGATTTCAGCTTCAGCAAGGCTTGGTATCCTGATAAAGAATGTTGCTGACCTTGAGATTGCTGGAAAGATGACGGCTATGGTTTTTGACAAAACCGGCACGGTAACAACCGGCAGACTGTATGTGACGAAATTGACGCCCGCGGAAGGTGTTGAGCCGGCTGAACTGCTGTCGGTTGCTGCTTCTGCAGAACAGATGAGTAAACACCCCGTCGCAAGAGCTCTCCACGAGGTGGCAAAAGAAGCAAATCTTACACTGTCCGCGACGGACAACTTTAAAGAAACCCCGGGCAAAGGCATAACTGCCCTCGTTGACTCCGCCAAAATTATTCTCGGCAGAGACACGTTCCTCAAGGAATACAACGTCGATATAACCACTGTCGCTGCCCCGGGCCTTCACGAAGAGCACGGCTTCAGTACTCTATATGTGGCAAAGAATTCAAGGTGCATCGGCTGGATTGGCTTGCGGGACAAAACCAGGCCGGAGGCCCGCCAGGCCGTCAAGGAGTTGATTGACCTCGGCGTAAAAAGGATAACTATGCTCACAGGCGATAGAGACGAGGTTGCAAACCGTGTCGCTGCTGAGCTGGGCTGCACCGATTTTAAAGCACATTGTCTGCCGCAGGACAAGCTCGCGATTGTTGAGCAAATCAGGGCCGATGGACACACCGTCGCCGTGGTTGGTGACGGCATAAACGATGCACCGGCCTTAGCGGCAGGCGACCTCGGCATCGCTATGGGGGCCGCTGGAAGCGATGTCGCTATAAATTCAGCTTCCATTGCACTTATGAGTAACGATTTGAAGCGACTGCCTTTTCTCGTTCGGCTTTCGCGAAAAACCAGAGGCGTTATCAGTCAAAACCTTTGCTTCGGAATTATTTTTATCATTCTTGGTGTTGCTGCTGCCGCCGCTGCATGGCTGCCGGCTGTTTACGCCGCCGTCCTGCATTTCGTCGGCTCATTGATTGTTGTTTTTAATAGTGCTAGACTTGTCCGATACGGCGAGGAACTCAGCCACGAACCATAATCGCGATGCGCCACGCGCATCTCATTCAAGATATGAAATACGAGATATGAAACTATGGAATACGCCGTTGAAATTTTTTCTTTGACCAAAATTTTCTCCGACTGGTGGGGGCGGGACAAGGTTTATGCCGTCGACGACCTGAATTTACAGATTCGGTACAACGAAGTGTTCGGCCTTTTAGGTCCCAACGGGTCAGGCAAAACAACAATGCTGAAGGTACTGCTCGGCTTGCTTTACCCCACAAAGGGAAGAGCTCTCTGTCTCGGCGGCGATGCCTCCGACCCTAAAATTAACGCTCGGATAGGCTTTATGCCTGAAGAGTCCTACCTTTACAGATATTTGAACGCCCGTGAAACATTGGACTTTTACGGCAGATTATTCGGCCTGCCCGCCAAAGTGCGGAAAATGCGTACCGAAGCACTCCTCGATATGGTCGGCCTTAAGGCTGTCGCAAACAGACCCATCGGAACCTTTTCGAAAGGCATGGCACGAAGAATCGCCCTCGCACAGGCTCTTATAAACGACCCTGACCTCTTAATGCTCGATGAGCCGACAACAGGACTTGACCCCATCGGAACAAGACAGATGAAGAACTTAATCTTGGAGCTTGCAAAACGCGGCAAAACAGTCTTGCTTTGCAGTCATTTGCTTGCTGATGTCGAAGATGTATGCGACAGAATTGCAATTCTTTACGGCGGCAAAATCCAGTCTGAAGGCAAAGTCAAAGAACTTTTGCAGCAGACAAACAAAAGGCAGATTACTACCGGCCCAATCAGCGATACTGCTGTCGAGAAAATCAAAAGGATAGTCCGGGATGAACAGGCTGATTGTGCTGTCACCTCACCAATGGATAAGCTTGAAACATTTTTCATCAGAATCGTTACCGCCGCCCAGCAGCTTTCTTCACCCACAAGCGGTGCAGTTAGTACCACGCAAATCGGTCATTTTCTCGCCGCCCAACCCCATCCCGAAAACATACTTGATAAACTTGTTTCCCCACCGGTATCGCCGGAAGCCCCCTCGAAACCTCCGACAACAAAGCAGGCCGTCTCCGTTGAAACTTCCCAAGCCAAACCTGATGAGCAGTTGCTTAGCAAGCTAATCGAGCAGCCCAAACCGGCCGAATTAAAACCTGTCGTCAAAACAAAACCGGTTGAACCGCAAGCCCCTCAGAAAGAACAGATTAAAAAGAATATTTTGGACCAGCTCACATCTCGCTCATCGGCCAAAAACGCAAATAAAGAGCAAACTGACAAACCACAAGCGGGAGACTCCGGCGATGCATAGTATCTGGGCTGTCGCTACAAACACTCTAAAACAGGCTGTCAGGATGAAAATTGCCGCTGTCTTTATAATCTTGCTGATTGTCCTGCTCCCCGCTATGGGTGTTTCGATGACAGGCGACGGCACCCTGAAAGGCAAACTTCAGACCTTTGTAAGCTACGGCTTTTCGCTTACCAGTTTCTTACTATGTTTGCTCACTATTGTGGTTTCAGTTTATTCATTAACCAGCGACATCCAGCAAAGACAAATATATACCGTTATTACCAAGCCCGTTCGCCGGTTTCAGCTTCTTTTGGGCAAACTGCTCGGCATAGTATTATTGGATGTGGCCTTGCTCATTCTTTTTTCCGCTGTAATATACGCTGTCATTATTTACACACCAAAATTTTACAAAGCAGACCAGCCCGAACTTACACACGCAAACAACGAGTTTTTTACCGCCCGGACCGGCTTGACCCCTCCCGAAGTCGATGTCACACAGGAGGTCATTGATACCTATAACAGACTCGAAAAAAACGGACAGTTGCCCTTGGAAATCTCTGATGATAAAGTCTCACGGGAAGATTATATTAATGAACTTACCCAGAGTATAAAACTTGGCAAACGAGCTGTTGCAGTTGGTCATGACTTGGTTTGGGAATTTAATAATATTAAACCTCTCGGCCCTAACCAGAGTTTGTTTATAAGATTCAAATATGATGTTTCGGTAAATCCGCCCGACCTGCAGGTAGTTGGCAGATGGTTCACAGGTGATGACCGACAGGTCAAATATGGTACGAAAGTTCAAACACCAATTTATACTTTTGACCGCAAAGATTTAATTCGCACTTTTTATGAAATAGAGGTCCCTGCCGACGCCGTAGCGGAAGATGGCTACCTGGCTGTCGGATTCTTCAATGTCCCGCTGAATAATACCGTCGTAATCTTTCCACCTGAGGACGGCCTAGAGGTGCTTTATAAAGCCGATACCTTCTCCGCTAATTTCCTAAGAGCCGTTCTTTTAATCTTGTTCCGTTTGATTTTCCTTGCTTGTTTGGGAATATTAGCCTCGACCTTCCTCTCGTTCCCCGTAGCTATATTGTTTTGTCTTGCAATCTTCTTCACCGCCAACTTCAGTGGCTTCTGTTTGGAATCCTTTGACTCTCTAGGCGGAAACCTAAGCAGCGTGTACTCCTATACTATCAGGCCGATTATTCAGCTCCTGCCGCAGTTTGATAAATTCAGCCCCACAAAATTCCTGATACCCGCACGACTATTGAGCTGGTCTTTATTGGCCAAAGCCGCCCTTTCTGTGGTTTGCATTAAGGCTGTCTTATTATGGCTTGCGGCCCTGATTATTTTCAGTTATAAAGAAATTGCAAAAGTCATAATTTAAAAAAACTAAATAAAATATCGCTGAAACTTTTTAGACCCTAATCTTTACTTTTCTTATGCGTTTGCGCGACACAATAATTTGGTCTGTTTGCATTGCACTCGCAGCTTCTTTGTTTATTACCGCTGGTATGCAACTCGATTACATAAATTCCCAGCGGCGGCAAATGAAGTTGATAACCAATGAGCCCCTTCAAAATGCTCCGCCTTCTCTGGCATTTGCAACTGTAGCTATGGGTGCTTTTCGTGGCTTGCTCGTGGATGTCTTGTGGCTGCGGGCAGAGAAACTAAAAGAACAAGGTGAATTCTTCGACGCCAAACAGATTGCAGACTGGATAACCACTTTACAGCCCCGCTTCGCTGCTGTATGGGAGTTCCACGCCTGGAATATGGCCTATAACATCTCGGTTGCTATACCAGCGACCCAGCCTGAGGAACGATGGCGATGGGTCAAGAACGGCTACGAATTGCTTCGTGACCGGGGCATTCCGCTAAACCCCAAAAGCATGCTGCTCTACCGTGAGCTCGCTAGAATATTCCAGCACAAATTGGGTTCTGTATCGGATGAAGCGCACAAATATTATAAGCTGCAGCTGGCACTGGCTATGGAGCCGCTGCTTGGGCCTGCTGATAATAAGTATTTCAAAGCTCTTGCCGAGGCTCCGACCGACTGGAAGCAAATTATAAAAGACCCTGATATCGCCTCGCTGGTTACGGCCTTAAAATCTGCCGACAAAACATTCAACAACGATAACTTTGTAAGCAGCTATTTATCCTTAAGACAAAACCCCGCCAGATTCAATCCTGATGCCCTTAAGGTGATAGACAATCTCAGGGGCACAGAAACCATCCAAAAATTCGATATCTTCGCCAAGGCTTACTACTTGCGAAACATCTGGAAACTTGACCCCCTTTTAATGCAGGAATTGAATAAAACCTATGGCCCCGTCGACTGGAACGACCCCAATACACATTTGCCTTTGGATTGGAGGCACCCCGATACGCACGCAATTTATTGGGCTGCCAAAGGCTTACAAGTAGCCGGAAAAGAGGAATTTTCTGTAGCTGAAATTAACACCGACCGTATCATAAACCATAGTTTGCAAAATCTCTTCCGTAACGGAAAAATATTTATCTATGATGTGCCTGCCCAATTACCTTCGGACTCCAACTCGCAAACACCACAAGCAAAAACGAATCTGGAAAAAGAGATATTCCTGCGACCGGACTTGAGAATGTTTGAGCCCTGCAACAAGACCGAGCTGGCAAGAATCGAAAAATACGGATACCTCGAAAACACAAACCCGGGTACCCTTCAATCTCTCAAAAATGGCCACCGGAATATGCTCAAAAACGCCCTCTTTTCCTTCTATCAGGCAGGCCATATACAGCAGGCGGAAAAAATCTATAAACAGTTGCAGCAATTATACCCAGCTGATGAGTTTAAAGTCCCTCTGGTGGAATTTGTTCGTAACCGGCTTCGCGAAGAACTCCGCAAAATTAACATAGATAACGCAAACGAAATTGTGCAAATGATGTTACGGGAAAGCTACTTCAGATACGCGATGCGCGACGATGATGAGGCGTTTGGCAGAGAAAAAATGGCAAAAGAAGTTTACGACCATTACCCGTCGGCGTTTCAGGATGAAAGCAGGATTGACCTGCCAGATTTTAAGTTGTTAAGATACTTTGCTCTCCTTGATTTCATTAACGACCAACAGTACCCGATTAACTTAAGACGCAATCTGCTTGGACGGATAAAGATTGAAAGGCCTGACCTTGCCGCGCAATTAGAGCAGGAGGAAGAAAAAATGCTCGAAAAATCGGAACAATCAGAATGATATACGGCTCCCATTTTGCAATGCGTCGCAAAACAGGCTCCCGCACATAATCGGCTTCAGCTATGCACAATATCCCACACGACCAGTTGACACCCTCACAAAGAAAAGCGGTCTTTCACGTTGAAGGGCCGTTGCTTGTCATTGCCGGCCCAGGCAGCGGTAAAACCCGCGTTATCACTTACCGAATTGCTGCTCTTATCGACTCAGGCATCAACCCATACAATATTTGCGCGATAACTTTCACCAACAAAGCCGCCGACCAAATGCGCCAAAGGGTAGTTGCCTTGCAAACTCCCGCAGGTGCCCACATCAGCACCTTCCACTCCCTGTGCGTTACAATATTGCGCCGATACGCGGATAAGGCGGGCATAAAACCCAATTTTAGTATCTACGATGAATCCGACCAGACCAGATGTATTAAGCAGGCCGTCAAAGATTGCGAACTCGACACCACCAACTTTCCTCCGGCTCGCATGCTCGACGCAATCTCTTCACGCCTGAAAAATAACCTCATAGACGTCGATGCTTTCAAAACAATTGCTGATGATTTTTTTAGTGAAATGTTAGCCAAAATATATGCCCGCTATCAGAGCATCTTAAGCGAAAATAATGCTCTGGACTTTGATGACTTACTGATGAAAACCGCTTTTTTGCTCCGCAACTGCCCCGATGTCTGCTC
>JBAPXT010000174.1:0-13131 GCA_049284355.1 Sedimentisphaerales bacterium | reverse complement strand
TCCCGCCCGTCCCCGGCAACTTTCGCAATCGCAGATACCCACCCCTCTCAAATGAGAAACTCCGGCAAGCTTCTTCGTCTCGATTAGCTTAGCCCCTTTCGCCCTCATTTTACGAAACGCCAGCTTCGCCTCGCGCTTGTTAAGCAAACCCACCGCATCAATTACAACACTGACCTTCTTGCCTCGCTGCAGCAGTCCCAATGCCGTCGCCTTAACAGCACCCTCGGCGCTGGCGCCGACCAGAACAAAATTATCGGCCCGCACTTCACTGAGCAGTCTCTCTATCTGGGGTTCCTCGAACGGGTCGACACAGCGCTTATGCAGAACAACCTGCCTGTATTGCCGCAGTAAATCTGCCGGCAAATCGGTGTTCCCATCCGCCGGGAAGCTGGCCCGATTGTTAAGCAATGTGTACCGTATCTTTTTTTGCCCCTCCGTCCCGTCAATGCAGTAGCCGACCTCACTGATGCCGTTATGATTGGGATAAACTTCGCACGTCGAGATTACTCTAACATCGTTACGCCTCGCCCATGCTATTACCCTCCGAACATTGCCCAAAATCCTCCTGTGGTTCTTTACACAAACATTGCCCCCGGCAAGGAAGAAATCTCTTTGCGTATTGATATCTACCAGAATCCACTTACGCCGTTTTTTTATTAGTTGCCGAATCATTCTTCAAACCTCCCCACCCTAAGGTTCAACTTATGAATTAAGATTTTAGTCCTAATAATAAATACGCACCGTCAGACGGTTAAGTTCCAGGTATTTTATCGAATACTCTCCGCATCGACTTTAACCGCAAGCAACGCTCAAAAAACAAGTTACAATCTTCGCCTAAAGCATCGTTTTCGTGTATAATACAGGCATCGAAGCCTGTTTCAGCTGTATTTCGCAGGATAAGTTTGCCGATGGCTAAAATCTTAAATGATTATCCTTCGGTTGTTCTTAAACCCGAAGATTTGGAGGGCAAAATCGATTTTGCGCAGGTTTTCGGACGCAAAAACCCCGTCCACATAGAAATCGGCTCAGGCAAAGCCGCCTTCCTGCTCAACCAGGCCAAGGCCCAGCCGGATGTCAATTTCCTCGGCATCGAGTGGGCACGCAGATACTATCGCTACGCCGTCGACCGCATCGGGCGATGGTCATTGAAAAACGTAAAAATAATCCGCACCGATGCTGTGCATTTCATAATCAATTTCGTCCCCGATAATTCCGTAGAATGCTTCCACATCTATTTCCCCGACCCCTGGCCGAAAAAACGGCATCATAAAAGACGTTTCATTGTCCCCGCAAATCTCGAACATCTCCTCCGCTGCCTTGTCCCCGCAGGCACTATCAGAATCGCTACCGACCACGCCGAGTATTTCGAGCAAATCCAGAAAACCCTGGCAGCTTTCAGTGACCGACTGGAAACAATCGAATTCTTCCCGACCGCAGGCGCAAACGTCGGCGAATGGGTCGGCTCGAACTTCGAAAGAAAATACCTCAAAGAAAACAGGCCCATCTACACCTCCGCCGTAAGAAAAAACTGACCCGTCACTTGCACTTCGCAGGTTCGAAACTATCATACTTGAATCTTGACAGTTAATCCCCTTTGGCAGAGAATAAAGAGATAATTTCCCGGCTGGCATAAATTCTTAATGCGCCAATGAAACGAGGTGCGAAGAGTAGATAGCATACTTTTTTACAGGGCATAAAATGGATATCCCGTTTTTAGCAATAATAATTGTTCTTGCCGTAGTTTCTTTTGCATTTATAGCATTGTGCGAAAGGGTTTAACTATATGCCGATTATTTACTGGATAGGTGGAATAGTTTCTCTCTTGCTGTTTATTTATCTGTTGATAGCGCTTCTCAAGCCGGAGATTTTCTCTTGAATTGGAACAATCTTATCCAATCTGTCATCTTTCTCAGCGTCCTGCTTTTGTTAGTCAAGCCGCTCGGTATCTATTTTGCGCGTATATATGAGGGGACGCCGGCCGGCCTTAACGTATGGTTTGCCCCGGCAGAAAGGTGGATTTATCGTCTGTCAGGGATTAAACCTGAAACGGGGATGTCGTGGAAAACGTATGCAGTTGCAATGATGGTGTTTAATATCATCGGCTTACTGGTCGTTTACGTCCTGCAGCGTCTTCAGTCGTACCTTCCCGCTAATCCGATGTCAACCCCGGCCGTGCCGCCGGATCTGGCATTCAACACGGCTGTCAGCTTCGCTACGAATACCAACTGGCAAAGTTATGGCGGCGAAACAACTCTCAGTTATCTTACACAAATGCTTGGACTGACCGTCCAGAATTTTGTCTCGGCGGCAACAGGTATGGCGATACTGGCGGCTGTAATTAGAGGATTTGTTCAAAAACAAGTAGAAACAATCGGTAATTTCTGGGTGGATTTAGTCAGGACAACACTATATATCTTGCTGCCTCTTGCACTGATGCTGTCACTGATTCTCGTATCACAGGGGGTTGTCCAGACCTTTAAGCCCAGTTTGAAGGTCTCGTTACTTCAGCCGGCAAAAAATGCAGACGGCAAAGAAATATCGGAACAGGTAATCGCAATTGGCCCGGCTGCCTCGCAAGTTGCTATCAAACAACTGGGTACAAATGGAGGCGGCTTTTTCAACGTCAACTCCGCTCATCCATTCGAAAATCCGACTGCCGTTTCAAACCTTGCGGAGACACTCGCAATACTTCTGATACCCGCCGCCTTGTGCTATACCTTCGGGTATATGGTCAGAGACAGGCGTCAGGGCTGGGCGCTCTTGGCGGCTATGTTTATCATTTTTATCCCCTGTTTACTAAGCTGCATATACATCGAGCAAAAAGGCAATCCCTTGTTTGATAGTCTCGGCGTGAACCAAAAAGCAACAGCGCTTCAGTCGGGCGGTAATATGGAAGGAAAAGAAGCACGATTCGGCATCGCCGGTTCTGCTATCTGGGCAACAGCCACTACGGCCGCTTCCAATGGTTCGGTCAATTCAATGCACGATTCCTATATGCCCCTCGGCGGCTTGATTCCGATGTGGCTTATGCAGCTGGGTGAAGTGATTTTCGGCGGAGTGGGCTCCGGCCTTTACGGGATGATAGCCTTTGTCATTATCGCGGTATTTATTTCAGGCCTTATGATTGGCCGAACACCTGAATATTTAGGCAAAAAAATCGAAAGCTACGAAATGAAGATGGCTTCTCTTATGATTCTAATCCCGCCCATACTTGTCCTCATCGGCACAGCGGTTTCAGTTGTCTTGCCGCAGGCTAAGCAGTCAATTTTAAATCCCGGACCTCACGGCTTCAGCGAAATATTGTACGCTTTTTCTTCAGCGAGTAATAATAATGGAAGTGCATTTGCCGGTTTAACCACGAATACTCTTTTTTATAACATCGCGCAGGGCCTGGCTATGTTTTTCGCCAGATACTGGCTGGCGATTCCGATACTGGCAGTTGCGGGTTCGCTTTCAAGAAAAAAAATTGTGCCCGCAAGCCAGGGAACTTTGCCGACTCATACGCCGCTTTTTATTTTATTCCTCGTAATGGTTGTCTTAATCGTCGGAGCGCTTACTTTCTTCCCGGCTCTTGCCCTCGGACCGATTGTTGAGCACTTGATGCTGGCCGGAGGTTAACGAAGTTTAAATGAGTAAATCGCATAAAGTAAAATCCTTGTTTGAGCCTGCTATTGTGGCGCCGGCAATCATCGACTCTATAAAAAAACTGGACCCGCGGCACCAGATTAAAAATCCCGTGATGTTCGTGGTCTTGTTTGGAAGTATATTAACGACCGGTTTATGGATTCAGGCGCTGTTTGGCCGCGGTGAGGCCCCTGCTGGTTTTATCCTGGCTGTATCCTTATGGCTGTGGTTCACGCTGATTTTCGCTAATTTCTCCGAGGCCATGGCAGAAGGTCGAGGCAAAGCGCAGGCCGCAAGTCTGCGACGCGCCAGAAGAGATACTCCTGCAAAAAAACTCTCAAAACCCCTGTATGGTTCCGACTATCAGATGGTTTCCGCCACGACACTTCGCAAAGGAGATGTTGTCCTCGTTGAAGCTGGCGACTTGATTCCGATGGATGGCGAAGTTACCGATGGCGTGGCCTCCGTTGATGAAAGCGCTATTACCGGCGAAAGCGCACCGGTCATACGCGAAAGCGGCGGTGACCGCAGCGCCGTAACAGGTGGAACCAGGGTCCTTTCAGACTGGCTCGTGGTGTGTATCAGTTCTAATCCAGGCGAAACATTCCTCGACCATATGATTGCTATGGTCGAGGGGGCCAAAAGACAAAAAACCCCAAATGAAATTGCCCTCAGTATCTTGCTGGCGGTTTTCACGCTTATTTTTCTTCTGGCAACGGTAACGCTTTTGCCTTTTTCGATTTACAGTGTAAGCACATCAGGCCACGGTAGCCCTGTCACCGTAACAGTGCTCGTCGCCTTGCTTGTGTGCCTTATTCCCACCACTATCGGAGGATTGCTTCCGGCTATAGGCATAGCTGGTATGGATAGAATGATTCAGGCCAATGTTGTTGCCGCTTCCGGCCGCGCGGTAGAAGCGGCAGGTGATGTGGACGTTTTGCTTTTGGACAAAACCGGGACCATAACCCTCGGAAACAGGCAGGCCGTGGCTTTTATTCCCGCTGACGCAATGACTGTCGAATCGCTGGCTGACGCAGCCCAGCTTGCATCTTTGTCCGATGAGACGCCGGAAGGCCGAAGCATTGTCGTTCTGGCAAAAGAAAAATATCATATCAGGGAACGTCACATTCACGAGCTCAATGCAAAATTTGTCCCTTTTACCGCCCAGACGCGGATGAGCGGTGTGGACTTGGGAGACGGCAGGCAAATCAGAAAAGGTGCTGTTGACGCAATTGAAAATTACGTAAAAAAACTTGGCGGGACCTTCCCGGAAGATTTGAAGTCAACTATCGAATCAATATCAAAAACCGGCGGGACCCCACTCGTTGTCGCTGAACACGCCAATGTGCTTGGTGTCATCCACCTGAAAGACATCGTCAAAGGCGGAATTAAAGAACGATTCGCACAGCTCCGCCGAATGGGAATCAAAACCGTTATGATTACAGGCGACAATCCCCTCACGGCCGCAGCGATTGCCGCAGAAGCGGGTATGGATAATTTTCTCGCTCAGGCCACACCGGAAACCAAGCTTAAACTTATCCGCGAAATGCAGTCCGGCGGCAGGCTCGTCGCTATGACCGGCGATGGCACCAATGACGCCCCGGCACTAGCGCAGGCAGATGTCGCCGTCGCTATGAATACTGGAACTCAGGCCGCAAAAGAAGCGGGAAATATGGTCGACCTCGATTCGAACCCAACTAAACTCATTGAAATCGTCGAAATCGGTAAACAGCTTCTTATTACCAGAGGGTCGCTGACGACTTTCAGCATTGCCAACGATGTATCAAAATACTTCGCAATTATCCCAGCTGCTTTCGTCGGCACCTTTCCGGCGCTGAAAGCCCTGAATATTATGCATCTTGCTACGCCGGATAGCGCGGTCTTGTCCGCCGTCATTTTCAATGCTATCATTATTATCTTTCTTATTCCGCTTGCACTGCGCGGCGTGCCTTACAGACCTATGCCCGCAAGCCGCCTTTTGCGGAACAATTTGCTGATTTATGGCGTTGGTGGAATTATCGCTCCTTTTATAGGTATTAAATTAATTGATATGATTTTGGTCGCCTTGCATCTAATTTAACGGGTGAAAATATGTTTAAAGAGCAAATAAGACCGGCAATCTTTTCTTTTCTGATTTTAACAATCATAACAGGCCTTCTTTATCCGCTGGCTGTTACGGGAATCGCTCAGATATTTTTCCACGAACAGGCCAATGGCAGCTTGATTTACCGCAATGGCGTTCCCATCGGTTCGTCCCTCATCGGGCAGCCCTTTGACGACCCCAAATATTTTTGGGCCCGCCCGTCAGCAACATCTGCGGTCCCGTTCAACGCTGCCTCCTCATCAGGTTCTAATTTAGGCCCCCTAAATCCTGCGTTAACCGCCGCAATAGCAGAACGCATCAAGGCCCTTAAGGCGGCGGACCCGCAAAACCCTGCTCCTGTTCCCGTCGACCTCGTTACTTCTTCGGCAAGCGGCTTGGACCCGCATATCAGCTTGGCGGCCGCATATTACCAGCTCCCGCGGGTATCACGCTTGCGTAACTTGCCGCAGAATGTAGTTGAGACAATCCTCCGCCGGCATACCACTGGCCGTTTTCTCGCAATCTCCGGCGAACCGGTGGTAAATGTGCTCCAGTTAAATTTGGCGTTGGACGAATATAAAAAATAGAATGCATAAAAGCAGAATAAAAGGTATTACATAAAATATGGAACGGCCTGACCCGGACAAAATCCTGGCAAGAGTTAAAGCCGAGGAAACTCGCCGCGGCAAACTCAAAATCTTCTTCGGAGCGGTCGCTGGCGTGGGAAAAACCTACACTATGCTCGAGGCCGCTCGGCTTCGAAAAAAAGAAGGCGTTGACGTCGTCGGCTACGTCGAAACTCATAAGCGGGCCGATACAAACGCACTTCTCGAAGGTCTCGAAATTCTCCCTCCGAAGATTATCAAATATAAGAACGTCGAGCTGCGCGAGTTTGACATCGACGCCGCCTTAAAAAGAAATCCCCGCCTTATCTTGGTCGACGAGCTGGCGCATTCCAACGCCCCCGGCTCACGTTACCTCAAACGCCTCCAGGATATCGAAGAGCTGCTCGACGCCGGCATCGACGTTTACACGACCTTAAATGTTCAGCACTGCGAAAGTGCTAACGACATAGTCGCTCAGGTCACTGGCATAACCGTCAGGGAAACCGTCCCCGATACCTTCGTCGAAAAAGCCGACGAGATAGAGCTTGTCGATATCCCCACCGAAGAGCTTCTAAAACGCCTCAAGGAAGGAAAAGTCTATCTCGGCGAGCAGGCCGAACGCGCTGCACAGCACTTCTTTCAGCCGGGAAATCTAATCGCCCTGCGTCAGCTTGCCTTGCGATACACCGAACGCAGCGTCGATTACAAATTGCTCTCATACAAACAGGCTCATTCCATTTCAAAAGTCTGGGGCGTGCGTGACCGCTTTCTCGTATGCATAAGCCCGAACCCAGGCGCCATACGGCTTGTCAGGTCGGGAAAACGCATCGCCTCCGAATTAGGCGTGGAATGGACCGTCGCCTTCGTTGAAACACTTTCCCCTTTGCATAAGGAAGATAAAAATAGAATATCTGAAATGATGCGCTTCGCGGAAAAATTAGGCGCTCAGGTAGCAACTCTTAGCGGACAGGACATCGCTGAAACCTTAATTTCGTATGCCCGCTCGAAAAACATCACCAAAATAATCGTTGGCAAACCCGGCTCACTGAAGTTGCGCGAACGCGTTTTCGGTTCCGTCGTTGACAAGCTGGCACGTAAATGCGGCGAGATTGACCTCTATTTATTGAGCGGAGACTCTCAGCAGCATCCGGCTAAAGCCCAATCTATCTCTCTGCCGCCCTTTTCCTGGAAAAATCTCATCTGGACCATAGCAATAGTTTCTCTTTGCACTATAGTTGATGCGATTCTGCTTCCACATCTGGCCCTTATAAATCTGATAATGCTCTATCTGCTCGGCGTGACATGGGTCGCTTTTCGATATGGTCGAAGGATGTCAATAATAGCATCTTTTCTCAGCGTCTTGTCTTTCGACTATTTTCTAGTCCCTCCATACTTTTCGTTCGACGTGACTGACATTCAGTATCTTATAACTTTCGCAATTATGCTGATTGTCGGATTCACCATAGCCCATTTGACCGGCCGGCTTCGACGTCAAACTATTACTATGCGGCTGAGAGAAGACAGAACGCAGGCTTTATACTCCTTGACCCGTGACTTGTCAAAAAGCTCCTATCCGGACGAGCTTTTCAAAATCGCGCTCGGCCACATTCAGGATTTTTTTAAATGCAGGGCTGTTGTCTTTACGCCCGATGCGAACAAAAAACTCGTCGTTCGTTTCGGTGAGCTTGAAGAAACCGCCTCAACTTCAAGCGAGTATGCCGTTGCGCAATGGGTGTATGAGCACGAAAAAACCGCAGGAAAAAGCACTGACACCCTGCCCGGCTCGAATGGTCTTTATTTCCCCTTTATCGGCTTGGAAAAAACAGTTGGCGTTATCGGCATCTTCCCGGCCGATGACAAACAGTTCACCGACCCCGACCACTTTCATCTGCTTGAGACGTTTGTTAGCCAGACTGCATTCGCTGTCGAAGGCGCACAGCTTGCCGCAGCCGCTCTTGATGCAGAAGCCGCAATTAAAAACGAACGGCTCAGGAATTTGATTTTGACCACCTTCTCCTATGAGCTTCCCGGGCCGTTATCGTCTATTTCCCAGACCGCATCGGAATTGCTGAAACCGGAGAATATAAATGACCCGTCAAAACGGGCTGCCTTAATACAAAAAATGCGCCATGAGTCCCAGCATCTGAACAACCTTGTCGCCGAACTGCCTAAACTAATCAACTTGGAAAGTTAATCGCTCATCCATCCTTAGCTCTCTGTTAACTTAGGCAACCTGCACCTAAAAATCCGCCATCCGGCGACTCCTCCAACTAACGACCAGAGACTAATGACTAAATCTTCATTTTCCCCCAAAAACTAATGTGAACCGTTCTTAGCACCTGACACTTAACCAATTATGACGTCATCCAATGGCCGCTTCGGCACATGATGCATACCTCCGCTGTCGCGCCAATATTTGATATCCCCGCCAAGGCTGACTGTTTCGATTACCACCGTCTCTTTGGGTTTGCCAAGGGCCAGAACAAGAAGTATTTCATAGCAGGGTGATATATCCAAGGCCTTGCGTAACCGTCTTCTTTGCACTGAACCGATAATACAACCGCCTAAACCTTTCTCTGTCGCCCCTAAAAGAATACTTTGCGCCGCTATTCCATGGTCACAGCCAAAAGACTTATTCAACCTTTTATCCCCAAGTATAACGATATATGCGGATGGCCTTTCCCCCTCACTCGGCCCAGACCAATCCCTAAGATAACCTGCCCAGGCAAGACGCGGAAATATCAGAGCATTTTTCTCAGGCGTGTTGGAGAGAATATATTTTAACGGCTGCAAATTACCCGCCGATGCAGATAGTCTCGCAAGGTCAACAAACCCTCTCAATGTATCAATCTCTATGACATGTTCCTGAAAAAAACGCCGATAACTCCTGTTCTTTACTATTAAATCTCTTAACATTTTAATCTATTCCCCGAGATGATTTCTTTAAGAGTTAATGTCGCAAAAACAAACTGCCCGGCAGTTGTTTTATCAGCCCCTTTAACCGAAGTGATATCAAGCCGGCGTTAATACCGCCCGGGGTCAAATTCGTCCCTGCGATTATCTGTTCTATATGCAATGGTTCTTTGCTCAGACAATCATAAATCGTCTTTTCATCCACACTTAAATTCAACGCTCTGACATCAAACAAAGGCTTTTCAATCCTTTCAGAAGCCTTTGCCGCCGCAGCGGTTACATGGCTTTGCAGCCGCTCGCCGATATAGCCGAGAGATTCCATCACATCCTCCACAGATTCAACCAGTTTGGCCCCCTGCTTTATCAATCGATGCGTACCTTTACTTATCGGCGAATCAATTTTCCCCGGCACGGCCATCACCTCTCGATTATTTTCGAGCGCCGCTGTGGCGGTAATCATCGCACCGGAATTTAGGCCGGCCTCGACAACAATTGTCCCGAGCGACAGGCCTGCTATGATTCTGTTGCGAGGCGGAAAGTTTTCAGACAGCGGCTCATACCGAAGCGGCAATTCGCTGATGCAGGCGCCGGAGTCGGCTATAAGCTCAAACAGCTTTTTGTTCTCCGGCGGAAAGATATTTGCCAGGCCGCAGCCCTGCACAGCGATTGTGCGTCCGCCGGCTGACAGCGCACCCTGGTGTGCAGCGGTATCTATGCCGCGGGCCATTCCGGAACAAATAGTAAAGCCCGCTGAGCCTAAAAAATGAGCAAGCTGAGAGGATTGCTCCTGACCATACAAACTGCATCGGCGGGAGCCAACTATCGAAATAGCTAAATTGTCGGCGGCAGTTAAACTGCCCTTTATGTAAAGGACCGGCGGCGGGTCGTAAATCTGCTTCAACAGAGGCGGATAACGCTCATCGTCAAGGTTGATTATCCATACGCCGAGCTTGCAGGCCAGCTCCAGCTCAGCAGTGGTGTCGAATTTGTTACGCGTTGCGGCAATTTGCTCAGCGGTCTTAAAACCTATGCCATCTACCTCAGCCAACTCACTGACCGAAGCCTCCAAAGCGCGGTCTGGTGAGCCGAAACGTTTTATAAGCCTGGCAAAAGTGACCGGGCCGACATTATCAGCCCTGATTAACTTGAGCCATTTTTCAATATCAACGGAATTTTGCTGAGGCTTAACCATTTAGTCGGCTTGAGTTTATATGAGCGGGAAACAGAAATCAAGAAATACAAGGCAAAAAACGAATCTCAAAAGTGAAAAATGGGGAATTTGGACAAGAGGGGTAAGATTTAGAACGCAGAAGGTAGAATTCTGGGTCCCGGATCTATGCTCGGGATATCCGCTGCGCTCCGAGGGGACAAGAACACTAATTGGCCTTGGACAGTCTGGTGCGAAAGTTGTGGACACAGGCATAAAAGTTGTTATTGTGTAGAACCAATCAGCCGTAGGTGGACAAGACACAAAAGCTGGAGGCCGAATTGACAGGTGAGCAGCAAAAAAACACGATATTCCAGAGGCAGATGAGCTTCCCGATAGTGTTTTCGGCCGTGATTGTTTTACTATTGGCCTGGCACATACTTATTTGCTGTGACTATCCCTATTATTTTATCTGGGATATGGACCACATCACCTGCTTAGATATGGTGTTAATCCAGAGCGGGTTGCTGCCCGACCAGATAAATCATCCCGGTTCTGGTATGTATCTGCTTCTGTTCTTCAGCGAAAAAATCGCCCATTTCCTCGGTATTATTTCGGCGTTAGACCTTGCGGAGGTCGCCGGTTCGCTCAATCCTCTTGCGGTAATGGCAGAGCTGACAAATTTTGTCCGGCTTCACTCTCCTTTTTTATCGGTTGGCGTAGCTATTTTGTTGTGTATAGCGACACAGGTAATATTCGGGATGTCGCGGTGGTGGGCTCTTTTTTTTCTTGTTTTTCTGGGTGTGCAAGAGTCGCTTGTCTACCATTCAAGTATGGTGAGAAGCGAGCTTTATAGTGTTTTCTACTGGGGCGGTGCCGTTCTGACAATGGCAGCAGCTGCCAAAGCTGGCAGGCCAGTCAAAAGATATGTGGGTCTGCTGGCAACAGGAGTTTTGTTGGGATTGTGTTTCCTAACCAAAATACAGTCGCTGTTCTACCTTGCTGCTGCGCCGGTTCTGCTGCTGCTTATGTTTTCTTTCTTTGGGGATTCTCCGAAAGAGGGTCGTCGGAAGTTGGCAAGCAAAGGCGTATTTTGGGTATTGGCACTGAGCATGTTTAACGTTGCGGCTTTTCCGGTTTTAGGTATTGCTTCATATTCGACTGCAATACCACAAGGAGCTCCTACATGGGCAGCGGCCTTTCGGGTTACGCCGGTAGCGGCGATGTTCTTTTTGGCGTTGCTTTTGTTGTTTCTATGTCAACTTTATTTGTGTCTGACAAACAAAGCATCTTCAGACATCTTTAGGCTGTTTTCTTTCTTCAGCGTTATTGTAGCCGGCTTTATTCTGTCCTTTGGATTGTTTTTTCTTTTGTATTCGGACGCGGCTTTGTCGCTGCAGTATATTCTGCTTAATTTCAAGATAGCTTTTTTGAGAGTTTTACTGCCAACAGTACGGATTTCGCCAGCCGATTATATCCCAGATTTTCTACTATATGTGCGATATAATCCCACACTGTTTATTGTGCATTTAGCTTTGACTTCACTTTTGGTTTTTGGTTATCTTCGCGGATTTGTCCGGATAACAAAATATCAGGTGGCACTGTGTCTGGTCGCGACTTCTGTTGCTTTTGTAAACGTTGCTGTTGCGACACGGCCTATCCTCAGAGACATTCTCTGGCGGGAGGTGCTTGTTAACTTCCTGAATTTATTCTATTTTGCTATTCTTGCAAGCCGAGCTACTCGATACCATCTAACATTAACCAGAATCGGCGGCGGTCTGTTAATCCTGCTGTTGGTTGTGAATTTCGCCCACACCTGTGCTATGCCTGAGAGGATAGATGCCAATTATACGCAGTACGGATGGCAGACAAATAAGTTTTTCGACGCTGTTTATGGAGGCAATCAGCAGAAGTATTCAAAGATTATGCGAGAGAAATATAATAACACTACTGCGTGGGTGGCTATTGCCAAAGCCGTCGACCACAGGCAAATCAGGAGAACCGTTGATTTTGTATTTAAGAACGAGGCAATTACCCACCGAAATATCGGAATTGTTTTCGAGGGATTTAGCGCCTGGAGCGCTGATTTAGACTATAAGATTACGGAAGTACCGCCTGCAATGAGAGCTGCCATATTGGTGGATAATGCTTCGGTCGAGCCCAAGAGCAAAACCTTTTTCAAAGAAGAATATGTCCGAGAGAATTCAGAATATATGGACAAATTCAAAAAGTCTTCCACAGGGAGACGGATATCGGTTTTGACTCGACCTGATTTGAAGATATTTTTGTTTGTGGAAGCTGGTGACGTTTCCGGCCTTGTGAGCAACCAGATAGCTCAAACACAATATAAAATTGTCGTGCAGAATACGAAGCAGACCATCGAGTTACAAGGCTTAGAGATAAAGAACTATTGCGAAATACCGTTAGATAAATTCTCGCGAAAGTTTTTCTTTGTGATTTGCAAAATATAATGAAGAGGGATTGAAGTTGTCCTGAGAAGTGTGCCTTTTGAATCCGTCTTTGCCAATCCGGCTACGGCTTGATGCCTATGCCGAGACAAGAAGGCTTCGCCGCGACAAGAATTGGGTTTGATTGGGTTCGTTTTTCGAAGTTGGTTGTTCGTTGTTTTTTGGGGAATTATATCTTTGACAAAGATTTCTTTTTGAACTGTTGTTTTTCATCAAAAAATGGCCTTCCCGTTGACATCATACCGAGACAACAAGGATTATAAGAATATTCGGTACGTTCTCCGATTGTAT
>JBAPXT010000173.1:0-4072 GCA_049284355.1 Sedimentisphaerales bacterium | reverse complement strand
GTCCATGAAAGGTGGGAAATCCTCACCATAAAAATGCCAGTTGGAATGTTCTGCAAGTTCTTCATAGCGCTCATTAGTTTCATCCAATGGCAAGAAAAAAGCTACTGGATCAGCAGGAGCAATCAATACGGGAATACCAAGTTCTCCGGCAGTCTCCCAAATAGGATCAAGCCGCGAATCATCGTTCTTAATCAATTTTCCTTTTTTATCCCTGTAACGTAAACCAAGCACTTTACCCGCTTTCATCCCCTGGGCACCTGCTGCCACTGCCTTTTCAAGTTCCTTTGCCCACTTCTCTCCAAAATTGATTTCCTCAATTTTTGAATAATCCAAGTTTTCCATTGCAAAGATAGCGAACCTATCAGGATAAGGTTCTTTATATCGCTGGATATTCAACTTCAAAATATCTCCCCATTGGCCATTCACGCTAACTATACAACGGATATTTACTTCATCCATTTTAGCTATGGCAGCCGAGAGATCTTCAACCATCCAATCCTTATCAGTTGGATTGATACCAGAGAAACTATAATTTAACCCGATCTGAGTATGTGAATCAACAACCGGAAAACGCGCTCTTTTTGGAGTATGATCCTCTAAGACGAGATTCGATTTAGGCTTAAAATCTTTCAAGTGCAATAATGGTTTCTCAGTTTTATTGTCCATCGTAGGCCTCAGAGAGAATTGCGGATCTGTTTTAGTTCATAGATCTTCGATAATCTATTAAATAGGAATTAAAAGAAAACAGGTTGATAAATGAATAAGAAATAAAATTACTCTGCAATAATTACATTGACACCCATTGCCTTAATCTGATCCAGGATTTGAGGATCCGTCTGAGAATCCGTGACAAGAGTGGTAACGCGGTTGATAGGAGCTAAATAGGCTGATGCCAATTTACCAAACTTTGAATGATCAGCTAAAAGAATCAATTCAGAGCCCAAATCGAGGATGATCCGATCCGTGATTACCTCAGGTAGATAATCATTTGTCAAGCCAGCTTTGATATCAATTGCCGGGATTCCAATAACGACTTTATCTACACGGACCTCACGTAAAGCCTGGTCAGAAATGTGACCGATTAAAGAAAGCTCTGATGGTCTCATCATTCCCCCTGTAACTACAACAGTTATATCTTCCGCATTAGCAAAATCGATCCCAATATTGAGGGCATTCGTAACCACAGTAAGGCGTTTCCGATGTAACAAATGTTTCGCCATAAATGCTATGGTTGAACCAGAGCCTAAGAAAACAGAATTACCATCATTGATCAATGCAGCGGCTGTGAGGGCGATTGTTTCTTTTTCTTGTTGATTCTGTACCATTCGATGTATAACAGGAGCCTGCCCATTATCTTTATTGAGGATCATCCCCCCACCATGAGTCCGTCGAATTAATCCGCTCTCAGCCAATTCATATAAATCCCTTCGAATGGTGATATCACTAACTCCGAATTGATCGCTGAGTTCCTTCGAAGTGGCTTGTCCGTTTTGGTTGATAAATTGGCATATTTGCAGATGACGTTGTTCTTTCATCGTTATTTCAACCTTATATCAAAATAGTTCATAATCGATTACAATATATAACATACTTTATCACAAACAAACATGAAATACAAGAGGTTTTGACCATTAATATTTGGAATTCAACATATTTAGCATAAAACGATCATTTATGATCACTTTAACATTTTCTAGGTAGATTACAAAAACAATATATTACTGATCAAATCCAGGTTATCAGAACAATGCCATATGTCTTTTCCTTACAGTGCCATAGGTGAATCTCGCCTGGATTTTTATACAGCCAAGTCTTATTTCAATTGATATGAGAGGTACCGATATGTATGATATCTTGGTCGCTGGTGAAATCAACCCTGACCTAATCCTAACAGGAGAGGTCGTCCCGGCTTTTAATCAAGTTGAAAAGCTATTAGATTCTGCCTCGCTAACTATAGGATCCTCATCAGTTATTTTTGCCTGCGGAATTGCTCGTTTGGGCTTGAAAGTGGCTTTCATTGGAAGATGCGGCGATGATATTTTTGGTCGTTTTATGCTTGAGGAAATGGAAAAACGACATATAGATATAAGCCATATAATCATCGATATGAACGGTCATACAGGGTTGAGCATAATTCTTACAAAAAAAGCAGATCGGGCTATACTAACTTTTCCTGGATTGATAAACGCTCTTTCTGCAAGTGATGTTACTGACACCTTGCTCAAGCAAAGTAAGCATATTCATGTTGCATCTTATTTCTTGCAGACTAGTCTTCAACCTGATCTACCATATTTATTTCGCCACGCTCATGCCCTTGGATTGACTACTTCACTCGATACCAATTACGACCCATCAGAACGATGGACTGGTTTCGACGAATTACTTTCATTGACAAATATTTTTCTTCCAAATGCTACAGAGGCGCTTTCCATCACTCGTGCCTATGATGTAGAATCGGCCTCAAAACTACTTGCCGAAAAAGTAGAACTTGTTTCTATCAAACTCGGCGCGCTTGGCGCGTTGGCGTGCAAGCAAGGCGAATTGACCAAAGCTAAATCTATCAATACAAATGTCGTAGACACCATCGGTGCAGGTGATAGTTTCGACGCAGGGCTGCTTTATGGCTATCTCAATAACTGGTCGATTGAAAAATGCCTACGATTGGCATGTGATTGCGGAGGTCTGTCTACTCAAAAGGCTGGCGGTACCGAAGGCCAGCCAACTTTGGATCAGGCGATGAAATATGTACCTTGATGAAATTGTGTCCGCCCAAAAGCGTGGGGAAGCCAAAGGTATTCCATCTATATGTTCAGCTCATTCCTGGGTCCTGAAAGCGGCTCTTTTAGGAAAAGGACCTATTCTGATTGAATCTACCTGCAACCAGGTCAACCAATTTGGCGGCTACACAGGAATGAACCCAGGGGATTTTGTACGCTATGTGAGTGAAATGGCCGCAGAAAATCATTATCCACTTGAAAGTATTATTTTAGGTGGCGATCACCTTGGCCCAAACGTTTGGATGAACGAATCAAGTGATAAGGCCATGCAAAAGTCCGAGGTGATGATCAGGGATTATATACAAGCAGGTTTTATTAAAATCCATATCGATTGCAGTATGCCCCTCGCCGATGATAAAGAATCAATACTTCCTCCAGAGATTTCTGCTCGGCGAACAGCCCAACTAGCAAAAGTATCAGAAGCATCTCACGTAGAAGGATTGCATTTGCCGCGCTACATCATCGGTACAGAAGTACCGATTCCTGGAGGAGCACAGGAGCACATTCCAGAATTGCGAGTAACAAACGTAAATGACACATTACAAAACATCGAATTAATACGGAAGGCATTCGTTCACGAAGGTTTAGAATCCGCGTGGGAACGAGTGATTGCGGTTGTCGTCCAACCTGGAGTGGAATTTGGGGACGATTTCATTTTGGAATATAACCCTTCTTTAGGAAGTAACCTATCTCGATATATCGATAGCCAACCACAGGTTTTTGAAGTGCACTCCACTGATTATCAGAAACGTGATTCACTTAAGAATTTAGTCCGTGATCATTTTGCGATTCTCAAGGTTGGACCTGCCCTCACTTTTGCATTTCGAGAAGCTATTTTCTCACTGGCTTGGATGGAAGATGAAATGTATCCTAAAGATAAACGTTCAAACTTGATCCAGCTCATTGATGATGCAATGATCCGCAACCCCGCAGATTGGCAAAAACATTACCATGGCGATTCCAGGCAACTAGCCTTTGCACGTAAATTCAGTCTGAGCGACCGTATTAGATATTATTGGCTGTATCCTCAAGTACAGGCTGCGCTGAATAAATTGTTCAATAATCTAAATGGGAAACCATTACCATTTTCATTATTAAGTCAGTTTATGCCCAGACAATATAACCATATTCGGAATGGAGAAATCTTACCATCCCCTAAAGCCGTCATTCTTGACCACATCCAGGAAGTATTGCAGGATTATCAATTTGCTTGTGATTAATGACCACAACAATTAACAATCAACACAGGAAAACACTTGATCTTTTTAGATTGCGCAACAAGAAAGAGATTCGGA
>JBAPXT010000172.1:0-9187 GCA_049284355.1 Sedimentisphaerales bacterium | reverse complement strand
GGATATTTGACATGTCCTCAACATTAGCCAACACCAATCCATCCAGACCCTTCATATAACCTGTGGCCATATCCTTGTGTATTGTCCGGTTATTGCCAACAAAGGTATCTTTCATTCCCAAAGGTTTTAAGATGTTCTCTTCAAGAAGCTCCGCATATGACTTGCTGCTGGCCTTCTCAAGGATTACTCCCAGAAGGAAATACCCTGGTGTAGAGTATGTTGTCCCCTGCCCGGGTTCATGCACGAGTTTTTTATCACAAAACAACTTCAGGTATTCGTTCTGTGTGTGAAAGAGCCGGGTTTGAACATCCAGGTAATTATCGATTCCATTGATGTGATGAGGTATGCCGGACTGATGCAGCAACAGGTGATGAACTGTTATTTTACTTGCTTTGTCTTTTGGATAGTCGGGCAGATAGGTGTCGATGGTGGCGTTCAAGTCGATAATGCCTTTCTCAGCCATCTGCAGAACCAGGACGGAAGTGAAGTGTTTTGTGGTTGATGCGATCTGATATTTGGTCTTGCCTGTGTTGGGAATGCCGTAACCAATATCGGCCATGCCGTATCCCTTGTTCATCAATATCTTGTCGCCGACGGCAAGCAGGATTGTGCCGCTGAACGGCTCAGGCAAAGACCGGATATACTGGTCGATTTTCTCTTCTACCGACGTCTTTCTTACGTTGTTTACATCCTGATTCTCAGCTGCCAAATCCGACAACGGCAAGAAACCCACAGCAACAACCAGACATATCCTAATTACTCTTTTATTCATAATCCAAACGCTCCGTGGCATTGAGCACAACGCACGAATCAAACTCCTGATACATTTATCCGGGACTTTCCATATTAAGCACTTGGCTACGCAACCAAGTCGCACGTCTTCATAAACCTTAATCCGTCTGTTTCGACCAAACGGGGATTCTTACAGCGAAAGTGCTTCCTTCGCCGGGTCTGCTGTCGACGGAAATTGTGCCTTTGTGGGCATCGACAATAAATTTGACAATAGACAGGCCCAGACCGGTACCTTCAACTCGACGGGAAAGAGAAGTATCAGCCTGATAGAACCTATCGAATATTTTTTTCATCTGTCTGCGGGTCATCCCAATACCATTATCCTTAACTGAGAAACAAACCAAGCTGTTTTCCGAGAAAACTTTCAATTCGATTTTCTTATCATCATAAGAATATTTGTAGGCGTTATCCAGCAAGTTGACAATTGCCGTCACCATTATATCGCGGTCGGCTAGTATATCAGGCAAATTGTTGTCTATTTGCACCTGTAGATCGCACCGGCCGGTGTTGAATTTGGTCTTTACGACCTCGGCTGCGGCGCGGGCAATATCCGCCGGATTTGCCTCGGCCATCGCGAAGGTCTGCTTGTTCCGCTCCATCCTTGAAAAGGTCAGGAAGTTATCGACCAGTCTGGTTAATCTTTCATTTTCCTTAGAAACCAGCTGAAAATATTCAACAGCCTGGTGCTGGTCTTTATAATTGCCTTCCAATAATGTATCCACAAGCAAACGTATCGAAGCCAAAGGCGTTTTCAATTCGTGCGAAACTGTTGCGAGGAAGTCGTTTTTCATTTTGTTGAGCCGAATCTGTTTCCTGACCGCCTGTGCGGCAAAACCGCCCGCCAAGAGAATCATTACTATCACCAGAATAGCGGTCCAGGTATACAAGGCAATTCTTCTGCTGGCGGCCTTTTGAAAAGTGCTGGTCTGGTCCGCGTATAGCGATATCTGCCAGCCGGAAAGATAATTACCCATTGCAGAAGTTATAAATGGTTTTTCTTCGGTTTTTTCCAGTCCGGCGACGTAGGCGCCTGCGCTATCGGTTATCCTATAAGACAAGCCCAGTTTCGTCAGTTTATCTTCAATTACCGCGAAATCCGCACGGACCTGTTCGGGCGTGCATAAGAACAAAAATATGCGGCCTGGGGTGTTGTGATATAAACCGAGTAAATCGGAGCCAGCGCCCAGTTTGTGCAAACGGTGCCTAGGTTTGGATTCCGTCGGCACGGCGCCGCGGTCATTGTCGAGAGCTGAATTCGAGCGTTGAGCGGCGGCAAGAAGCTCTCTGGCTTGGTTGGCATCTACCTTAAACCGTTCCGACCAGTCGCTGTTCTCGATAGCTCCAATAATTGTCTGAAGCGCGGTTATGAGATTTTGTGCGTCGTCTTTGGTTATCGCCCCGGAGCGAGCCGAGCCGCGCATCATGTCAACTGCTGCTGCGGCGTTCTGTTCCGCTGCAAGAAGTTTCTCGGCGAAGGCCGCTTTTACTTCCAACTCGACGGCCCAGGGGCTTTCTCTCAAGATTTCAAGGGCTTTAGAAAGAAAAAACAACCTCGTGTTTGAGGCCAAAGGGAGATAATCTTTTGTCTGGTCGCCGGTGTAATTTGTCGCGGAGTCAATAAGCCCAACAACATCCGCACGAGTCAGTCCAGCGGAGGTTTTTTTCCGCATCGCCACGAGCTGAAGCCTGGCCTGTGCTGTCAGCGCCGCCGATGCTGGCTCCACGGCCGCCTTATTTTCTTCGTAAGCGAGCTTTTGACATTCACGTATTGCATTTTCAATTTCACCTGCCTTATTCAAACATCGCACTTTTCCCATCAGGGCCAGGCGACCAGTGTAACTGCCGGGGTGCATTTCAGCGACCTGTGCGTAAACTTGCGCTGCTTTAAGCGGCTCATTTTCGACAAATTCGGCGTTCCATGCCCCGGTAATTTCTTCGGGGGATTGGCCGTAATAGTCACTATCTTCGTCAACTATCGGATACAACAGCCCACCATTTGCATCGTAGATTACAATGCCGGAGCAAACCAGCCTGCCCTGGTTGCTGCCCGATGTTTCAATAACAGTTGCAAAGGTCCTGGCGGGCTTAAGATTAGAACGGGCAATTGTGTCGAGATACCTGGTCCTGTCGGCCCAGCGGTCGTCCATTTGGTGGTTCAGCAGCTCCATTTGACCTTCGTAAACGTCCATCATCTTCTGCCTGACCACAAGCCGTTCATTTTTCACCGCCTGGTTCATAAACCACAACAGGCACACAGTTGGCAGCACCACCGCTGCCGCCAGAAGCAACATCACCCCCTGTAACTGATTACGCCCGGTGATAAAGTTGTCGCCAAATTTCACATTAGAGTTCCCTTATTGTCCTGCCGCCAGGGCCGTAATTTCATTCATTGACAGAGCGTAATTATAAATACGGACGTCGTCAATGAGACCGTGCCAGCAGCGTCCCATCAGTTCGAGATTTTCACCGATAGCGACTGGGTAGTCGTTTGTCGCAATGGGGCCGGTCTGCGGTTTTGAAACGTCCAGTCGGCCATCGATGTAGGTGCTCATTTTCTGTCCGTCATAGACGCACAGGACGTGATGCCACTGGCCCGGAGTGACGTTAGTTTTTCCATTAAGATAAACATCACGTGCGATGCCGAAGTGAAACGCGTTTTGAGCATACTCTACGGACATTCGCCATGCCGAATCGCCCTTGGTAACAATGCCGGTCCACTCCTGCGGTATGGACATAATGTTGACCCACGCGGAGATTGTTATCTGGCCTGTGATATCGAAAGCCGGCTCGTTGCCGATTTTGACGTAATCGCCGGAGCCATTGAGCTCAATTGCGCCGCCAAGTTTTCCGCCCTGGGGCCTCCAGACGGGATTACCCTGCAGCGAGCCGTTATTTCCGTTGCCGGAGTTGTCGGCGGCGACAGTGCCTTCGGTTTCATCGAACTTCCACCAGCCAATGAGACCGGCCAGCTCAGCGTTACCGAAGGACTGCGGATTCTGCCAGGCGTTATCCTGAGTATCGTGCCAGGTAATCTTGGTGTCACGTTCTCCGCCATCGTCGTCATCATTCACGTGTACATCCAGACCTATTTTGGCACCGGCAAACGGCTTTGTTCCCAATGTCGACCACGGAAACGCGACTTCCAGACGATAGCCATTGTCAGTTGTTACTAATGCAAATTTAATGTCCCCTTTGAGGTAAGGCTGTCCACGGTCACCCATGGTCGGGTTTGTTTTGTCCCATTTGAAGTAGTATGAATGGTCGTTTTCGCCATATTCACTTGACTTGGAATTGTCAGGGTCAATGAAAACCTCAATAGAATCATCATAGTAATATTCGTTAGAGTCATTCTTCAAAACATCATCGCGCACATCCACAAGCAGATACAGGTTCTCCTGGTCCCACATTGCCTTATAGCTGGCCGACAGGTCGTTCGGCGACGATGGCGGCGTATATAACACGTTGGCAATCTTGTACTGGTGTGCGTCAGACCAGACGTCATCGGGCTTGCCGTCAATGACCGGAGTTTTAGCCGCAGGCAGAATGGTGGCGGCAGCTGCCTGTCGCAATTCTGCGGCCTTGGTCTCGACCTTGGTCTTTTTGACGGCCTGGGCGATTTGAGTAATCGGACCTAAAACCTGATTCAGCGGAGGCATCCCCGTTAGTTTCCTGTTGAGGGTGAAGCTGTTGAGCTGCTCGTCGGTCCGAATCTCAACGGTTGTCTTGTCGCAGGCCAGCGCAAGCTGATTTAAATTATCCTGAATAACATCGCGGTTTTCTCCTCCAAGCGATTCGGCTATCGTCGGGCCGGCGAGGCGAATGGCGCCTCCGGCATTAACCAGAATCATCTTACTCGCACTTGCGGGCATTTTTGCCACGGCACTGCTGAGCAGTCCCGCGGTGCAGACGCTATTGTGGTCTTTAATCGCAGCAACGGAAGCGTGTGTGACATCTGGATTCAGTGAAAGAATGGTGGCATTGCCCTGTTGTTCGACATAGCAGTATATCGGCTTATCTTTGGCCATACCAACCTGGTATCGTCCAGCGGGTAAATTGGCATCGGGCGCGGGCCGGCCACTTAACATTGCATCTGCGGTTCCGAGGGTTTTCGCAAGAATCTGGCGCGTCTGCTGAGGGTTGTGACTTGTAATTACCAGCCCGATATACTCCGGTAAAAACGGATTCGAGGTTTTGGGCGGCATAGCGAAGATGGTAACCTGTTCTACGTTGGCGAAAATCTCTCGGCCGATGTCGAGGCCGGTTACGTTCTTAATCTGGACGCGTATGGTGCTGGCCTGCGGCTCTTTGGCAGACAAGGCAAAACTCGCAATCGCAATAGCGTCTGAAGGTACGGCCTCAAACGCGGCCTTGCTGATATTCGGGGTCCGAATCAAGTCATACGCGAGGCAGTGATGGCCGTCTTTGAATACGATTTCGGTAGTATCGATACAGCTGTCCTGCTCAATCGAACTGGAAAAAGTCATATAATCGATGTGATTAAAATCGGCGATGGCGTCAGCCCAGAAGACCTCTTTGGGGACCTGGCCGGGAGGGAACATCTCCCGCACTCGCGCATAGGTTTCGTCAACATTAACCCAGCCGGTCAGGACGTTGTCATGCCTTGCCTTTTTGCTGACCTTTGCGAAGGATTTATTGCTCGAAGCGAGCGTCGGTTCGGAAATAAGCCCCTTGTATTGCCTGACGCACCACTTGAGTTGCTCGGCCGGCTGTGCTATCAGAATAATCGTGTCATCGTATGCCACCGCACCGGCATTTTTAATATTAATGGTTTGCATACCTTCAATCGGCTCACCCGGAGTTCCCGCCATACTTAATCCCGCCATAATCAGGCCTCGCAGGGCGTCGCTTTTGCCGGGGTACAGCACGGCAATCATAGGAGGATTATTGGAAACGCCGGTAACGCCGAAGGCCATACCGCGAACTTTTTTGAATTCGGCCATCATACTGGGATTCAGCAGTGCGCCGACTATGTCACCGGATGTTTTTTGCACGGGTTGGTCGCCAGTCTGGGCCGATTGGTAAACGGCCGCCAGCGGATTCTCGTATGGCGTTCCTTTGAGCGTGTTGAGTATGGTCTCGACTTGCTTGCCGGGGCTGCCAAGCTCCACGTAAATAAGCGTCCCAGGCGGCATCAAATCGGCCGGGTCGAAATACACTAAATCATCCAAAAGTGGTTTTACCTTCTCAATAATTTCGGTCTGGTCACTGTATTCGGCCACAAGCTTTCCAAATACCGTCCTTGCCCCAGCATCATCCTTCTTT
This sequence comes from Sedimentisphaerales bacterium, assembly GCA_049284355.1. Taxonomy (GTDB): domain Bacteria; phylum Planctomycetota; class Phycisphaerae; order Sedimentisphaerales; family Anaerobacaceae; genus CAIYOL01. Next base: position 3,112 of record JBAPXT010000172.1, on the reverse strand, counting down.
TTCGTATAACACATACCTTGTCTGTAAAGCGCCTGGGCCACATTGTCTCGCGATGCAGATTTATCCTGAACTATCTGCTCATAAATTTTTATCGCTGCATCAATATTACCTTCAACCTCCTCCGCATACAGACCCTCGCGAAGCATAACACTTGCAGGTTTAGCCTCTGCTGCTGTGCTAAACAAACCGAATGCGAACAAAAACGTGATTGTCATAGTTTTTAACTTTTTCATAATTGCTCTCCTTTCAAATAACATTTGCAATAAAATGGTTATTTCAGCAAATGTTACTGTAAGGTATAAATGTTACCATTTTATTACGATTTTATCCTTCTTTCATTTTTTTAAACCAAAAATGAGCCATCGATTAAATGGGTAACAAAGGGCAAGTACCTGAAAAATAAGGAGTGAGGGAAAGTAGAGCCGATGAGATTCGAACTTGCGACCTCTTGCGTGCCATATATGATTAATGTCTACAAGTGCTTGTCCTTCATGGCGTTATATGCGTTTCTTGGGCGTCAATAATGATTCCTTACTGGTTGCCTACCGGCTACAGGTTACAACCTTGCTCAAAACATAAATAACAGTGACGCCAGAATGACGGGCTGAATTTTGCTTGTCGACTCTAATAAATCTATCTGTATTTATATACAAAAAAAGCATTAAATCTGAAATTTTCAATCAACATAAGGTACCATTTCAGCGCCAACTTATAAGTATCAGTAAATCTGTCAAATGTAACGACCTTGATAATACTGTAATGGCAGTGGCTTTGCCGAGGATGTGCGGGGCAAGGAAAGCTCTGCGCCTTCGGTTTTTCTTGATTACCAGAGGGAGATGTCTATGCACCGTGACCATAATATCTTTATCCGGGCAATTATAGAGAGAAGAAAAATCAGGCTGGTCTATTTCAGGGAGAAAGACACCGACAGCTCCCATGATAAGCTGGTTGCCCCTATGGACTATCGTCTGGGCCATCGTACAACAGACAAATCGGATTATTATTACTTTTGGGATTTTGAGGAAGCCAACCAAGGAGCCCCTTTAATTTTAGAGCCACGTAGAATAATAAACACGAAGAGGCCTTTGACCCCTCAGAGTTTGTTATCTGGGATGTCGGAGAATTGCCCTGGTTTGTGAAACGAGACTGGGGGAAGTTCAGTTGAATGGCTGAAGCCAGATAATGTGACGATAGCAGTACAGTGGGTTTTGAGGGCGAGGCCCACCGACCCTAACGCATTAAAAAAGCACGGTTGCGAGGCAAGTCCCTTGCAACTTATTATCAATTATTTATTATTTATCCGCCAAATCTGTGCAATGTTGGCTATAAAAGGCTATTCTCCATTCACCATTTGCCCCCTTGTCAATAAGAGTTGTATTAGGTATAATGGCTAAAGTTCAGTTGACTCCTTTTTAGGAGTATAGCCAAGGTGCCTGAGGTGAGGGTAAAGAAAGAATCTGTGCCGACGAGCGATGTTGCCCGTGCGGCAGAAGTCTTTTCCGAATATGGGGATTTTATTCGGGCAGTGATTTGTTACAAAGTCAAAAATGAAGCCCGGGCAGGCGACCTATTCCAGGACTTTTTCCTTTCCATTGTTTCCAAGCCTGTGCCTACAGAAGTGCGAAATGTCAGGAGCTATCTGTATAGAGCAATAATCAATGATATTGTTGATGCCACTCGTCGGGTAGATAAGTACAAAACTCGAATGAATAAATATGCAGAATGTCTTAATTATTCTATCAACAAAAACAACCCGGAGAACGCTTTAATTGAAACAGAGGAAACGGACAAGACGTTCAAACTTGTCGAGGGGTGGTTGCGATGCAGTGAAGCTCAGGCGATTAGTTTGCGGTATAGAGATAGCTATGATATCAAAGAGGTAGCAAAGAAAATGCACGTGAATAACAGAACTGTCAGCAGATATATCTCCGCAGGGTTAAGTAAGATACGTCAGTTTTTAATAGTAAAATAGGGGGTTTAGAATGGTTGCTCCTAACTTTAATTCGTTATGCAAAGAGGCGGAGCTGTATTATTGTGACTTTTTATGTAAAGAAGGCCACGAACCCGTTCCAGAGTTTGTTATCGACCACATTAAGCAGTGTCAGTGCTGCCAAGGGCAGCTAAGTCGACTTACACGTATGTTATCATCAATAGCCGAAAGTCATATTGAGCCGGAGGAAGGGCAAATCAGCTCCGCCATTACCATGATGCTGAAACTTCACCTTGCCTACATTGGCAAGCCCGTAACCTGTGAAACTGTAAAGCCTTTTTTGCCGGGTTTGTTGGATGCGGCCTTAAAGATTAGAATTCCAACGCCGATAACGATACATATAGACAATTGTCGGGAGTGTTCTGAAGATTTAGAGACGATCCGGAGGCTAAATCTCAGCCGCAAGCAGTTGCGTCGATTAAGCCAGTTATTTGCAGATGAACCTGCAGGGAGTAATATTAGCTGCACAGAAGCCCAAAATGCCATCCCATCGGCGGTATCAATAGTTTTTAGTGAAACCGATTCAGAAGTCTTGAAACACTTGTGCATTTGTTCTGATTGCAGGGGGCTATTATATCAACGTCGGGAAATGGTTCTCAGAGGATTACCGAAGACCAACATAGTGAAAAACAAATTTCCATGCGAGAAGGTCTCGGCGAGAGATTTTTTTGATTATGTCATACCATACGGAATTGATTCAACTAATGACCAATACGCCAAATTCCGAGAATCTCTTGCTTCGCATTTGCGCACCTGCCCAACGTGTTTGGCTAAAATGCAGCAGCTGCACAACGCCGTGTACGGAATTGTTGAACGGACTGAATCTGAAGTTGTTACGATATACCATATAGATGAATCTGCCAAAGCTAAAACTTCCGTAGATGACGGCGTTTATGCCGGTTTCCCGATAGCGGTGGAGGTAGTAGGTCAGAAAGATGAAGTAAGGGCTGAACGTCTGTCTCCAGCCGTAGATTTTGGTACGGTCCAAAAACAGAAAATCTCAGTAAAGAAACTAAAGCCACTGCTTAAAACTGCCGTTGCAGCCGCGGCGGTGATATTTATAGCGGTTGCGTTACTGCTCAATGCACCAACCGCCAAAGCAGTTACACTAGAAAGGATTTA